>DATDFP010000379.1:0-7343 GCA_036522535.1 Gemmatimonadales bacterium | reverse complement strand
GGGGGCTGCACGCGCTCGCCCTCATCGCGCTGCTCGCGTTCGGCGCGGGCGCCGGGCTCGGGCCCGCGTACTTCGGCGGCGTGCTCGTGGGCGCCGCGCTCATCGCGTGGGAGCACCGGCTCGTGAAGCCGGGGGACCTGTCGCGCCTCGACGCCGCCTTTTTCACCGCCAACGGGTTGGTCAGCGTCATCATATTTCTAGGCGCTCTCGTGGATCGGGTGCTGTGACAGTGCGGAATGCGGAATGCGGAGTGCGGAATTGAAGAAGAAGCGGTCGGGGCGCGATACGAAGGCGCGCGCGCGGCACGATGACGGCGGGTCCATTCCGCATTCCGCACTCCGCACTCCGCATTCTCCGGCTCCCCCCCGTCCGCTGGCACACCCTAAGCGCTCTCCCACGCCGAATCGCCGCGGGCGGTGACCAAGCTCCCCGTTGTCCTCGCGATCACCGGCGCCTCCGGTGCGCCCTACGGCGTGCGCCTGCTCGAGGTACTCGCCATCCACAACGTCCCCACCTGGCTCATGATCTCGAGCCACGGCTGGCGACTCCTCACCGAGGAGTGCGGCATCAAGGATGACCGCGAGCTCAAACGGGCGACCGGGAACGATTGGGCGAGCGTCCGGGTGTTCGACGACAAGGATCGCGGCGCGGAGCCCGCGTCAGGCTCCGCCACAACCGCGGGGATGGTGATCTGCCCCTGCTCGATGGGGACGGTCGCGGCGGTGGCGCACGGCACGAGCCGCAGTCTCATCGAGCGCGCCGCGGACGTCGCGCTCAAGGAGCGCCGCACTCTGGTCCTGGTCCCGCGCGAGACGCCGCTGTCGCTCGTCCACCTGCGAAACCTCACGCTCGTCGCGGAAGCGGGGGCGGTCGTGCTCCCCGCCGCGCCCGGGTTCTATCACAAGCCCGAGCAGGTGCGCGATCTCGTGGACTTCGTCGTGCAGCGCATCCTCGATCACCTGGGCCTCGAGATCGCGCTCGTCAAGCGGTGGCAGGGGTGAGCCGGTTGTACGACGCTACGACGCTTGGTTGTACGAGCGCACGATGCGAGTCGGGGTGATCTCCGACACCCACGGTTTGCTACGACCTGAGGTGTTCCACGTCTTCAGGGAGGTGGACCACATCCTGCACGGTGGGGATGTGGGGAAGGCGGAAGTGCTCGCGGATCTCCGGGCGCTCGCCCCGGTCACCGCCGTCTACGGCAACGCCGATGGGCCCGACGTGCGGGCGAAGCTTCCCGATGTGGCCCGCATCCAGCTGGAAGGATTCGACATCGTGGTGACTCACGGTGACCAGCTCGGTCATCCCACACCCGCGAAGCTGCACGAGGCCTTTCCGCGGGCGGAGATCATCGTGTACGGGCACACCCACCGGGCGCTGCTCGAGCTGGTGGATCGGACGGTGACCGTGATGAATCCGGGCGGAGCGGGGCCGGCACGCTTCGACCTGAAGCCGTCGGTGGGGATCATGGAGCTCGAGCCGGGGATCCCGCCGCGAGCGCGGCTGGTGGAGCTGGCGCCGTAGAGACCCGGAGCCCCGGCTGAGCGCCTTATTTCAATCCCAGCTCCGACAGCGAGTCGTGATGATCGGTGAGCCACTTTCGCCACCGCTCGGGCGTCCGTATGTCGAGAAGGCGCAAAGTCTTCCGGCGCACCGTCAGGCTGCTCCGGTTGCGTGTGAGGGTCGAAGCGGGCCCGGCAGATATTCAGCAAACGGGGCCCTCTTCTCCGCGGGCAGGTCCTGGAAAGCTCGGGCGAGCTGGTCCGTTCGGGTCGAGCCGAAGCGCCGCGCGCCGGCCTGAAGGTACTCCAGCACCTCGCCTATCTCGCGAATCCCTCCGGCGGCCTTCACCCGGCACCTCCCCTTGACCGCGCGGTACATCAAGCGAACGTCCTCCAGCGTCGCGCCGCCGTCGGCGTACGCGGTCGACGTCTTCACAAAGTGAGCGCCGGCCTGAACGATCCATTCACACGCCAGCTCCTTCTCTTGCTCCGTCAAGTAGCAGTTCTCGGTGATGACCTTGACGGTCTTGCCCTCGGCGGCTCTGACTACGCCTTCGATGTCTCTCATGAACACCTCGGCCTCCCTGTTCTTGAGGGCAGGGATGTTCATTACCATGTCGATCTCTTCCGCTCCGAGATCGAGGACTTCCTTCGCTTGATGCAGTTTCATCGAAGGCGTTTCGTTGCCGTGCGGAAAGCCGACCACGGTTCCTACGAGCACGCCGGATCCTCGCACTTGCTCGGCTGCGAACCTGATGTAATGGGGCTGAACGGTGAGCGTGGCGGTGCCCAGCCTGACCGCCGTCTCGGCGAACTGGCCTACCTCCGCCCGTGTGGCGTTGGGCCGGACTATCGAATGATCGAACAGCTTCGCGAAGGCGCTGGCGTCCATAGTCTGAGACATCGCTGTTCGCCTAACTCTCGCTCCCTCTCAAGAAACCTTGCTCGTACATTCGTACAACGTAGCGTCGTAGCGTCTTAGAACGGTTCTCACCGCTGGCAATTCGGGCAGAACGTCGTCGCCCGCAGATCGATGGTGTGCGTGGTGACGAGCTTCTTGCCGCACTGCACGCACGGCTCTCCGCCACGGCCGTACACCTTTAGCTCGAACTGGAACCGACCTTCTTCCCCGGTTCCAGTGCGATAGTCCCGTACGGTCGTGCCCGAGGACTTGACGGCCCGCTCGAGCACACCCGTGACGGCCGCGTGCAGCCGCGCGAACTCCTCGAGCGACAGCCTGTTGGTGGGCTTCGAGGGGTCGATCCCGGCCTCGAACAGCGCCTCGTTGGCGTAGATGTTCCCCACACCCGCGACCCGCCGCTGGTCCATGATCGCCTTCTTGATCGCGGTGCGGGTGCCATTCAACCGTTCGGCGAAGACGAAGGGGGTGAACGTCTCCTCGAGCGGCTCGGGGCCGATGCGGCTCGTGTAGACGTCCCACCCCTTCTGGTCGAGCAGCCACAACGTGCCCAGCCGGCGCACGTCGCGGTACACGAGCAGGCGGCCGTCGTCGATGGTGCAGGTGAGCACCGCGTACTTCGCCTCGTCGCGGGTGAGCGCCCGGTCGTACACCACGAGCGAGCCCGTCATCCGGGGCTGTACGATCAGCCTGTGACCGCTTGCCAGGCGAAACACCGCGTGCTTGGCTCGGCGGATCACTTCCTCGATCGTGTTGCCCCGGAGGGTGCGGAGCAGGCGCGGCTTCGACACCCGGCGCAGCACGTCCGTTTTGGCCAGGCGGGCGCGCGCGATCCGGTAGCCCTCGAGCCGCGGGGCCAGCCCCCGGACGATCGTCTCAACCTCTGGCAGCTCCGGCACGCTGGATCTCCCGCCACCCGATGTCGCGCCGCCAGGTCTTTCCCTGAAATGCGATGCGCTCGCACGCGGTGGCGCTTCGTTCCGCGGCTTGCGGCACGGTCTCACCCAACCCGGTCACCGTGAGCACCCGCCCGCCGTGCACGCGCAGCGTGCCGTCCGGGTCTCGAAAGGTGCCCGCATGGAACAGAAGCGTCCCCGGCTCGACGTCCCGCGGCACGAGGATCGCCGCGCCGAGCTCCGGCTTCTCGGGGTAGCCGGGCGCCGCCAGTACCGTGGCGACCGCCGCTCGCCCCCCGGTCGCGGCTATGGACGTTTCGACCGGGTTCCATCCGCCCGCCGCGATGTCGGCGAGGTGTCGCGTCACGCCGCGCGGCAGCACCGGGAGCACCGCCTGGGCCTCGGGATCGCCTAAGCGGCAGTTGAACTCGAGGGCGTACAGGGTCCCGTCGGTGGAGGGCGGGGGAGGCGGGGGAGGCACGAGCATCAACCCGGCGTACAGCACTCCCTGATACGGCGCTCCCCCTTGAGCCAGCTCGCGGATGGTGGGCTCGAGCACCTGGCGGCGCACGCGCTCGAGCAGCTCGGAGGTCGCGCAGCTGACCGGGCAGTAGGCGCCCATGCCGCCAGTGTTCGGCCCCGTGTCGCCGTCGCCCAGACGCTTGTGGTCCTGGGCCGCGGGGAGAACGAGCATGCGCTCGCCGTCGGTGAGCGCGAGCACGGAGAGCTCTTCGCCCTCCAGGAAATCCTCGACCACGATCTCGCGCCCTGCGTCTCCGAGCGCGCCCTCCACGAGCATCGCGCGGGCCGTGCGGGCCGCTTCCTCGCGTGTGCCGCACACGACCGCGCCTTTGCCCGCGGCGAGTCCGGACGCCTTCACGACCAGCGGCTCGGCGTGAGCGCGGATGTAAGCGAGGGCCGGCGCGAGCACGGTGAAGCTCCGGCTCTCGGGGGTCGGGACCCCCGCGCGCCGCATCACGTCTTTGGCAAATGCCTTGGAGGACTCGATCCGGGCGGCGGCCCGGCTCGGCCCGAATACGGCGTGGCCCGCCGCGCGCAGCCGGTCGGCGAGGCCGGCCGCGAGCGGCGCTTCGGGGCCGACGATCGTGAGGTCGATCCGGCGCTCCCGCACGGCCGCGACCAGCGCGTCCACAGCCGTGGCGGGAATCGCGAGGTTGCTGCCGAGCTGGGCGGTGCCGGGGTTGCCGGGAGCGGCGAAGAGGGTCGCCTCGGGGGTGTCGCGCTTCAGCGCCCAGCAGAGCGCGTGCTCGCGGCCGCCCCCCCCGACGACCAGGATCCTCACTTCTTCTTGAACGCGTCGCTGAACGCCTGCGCGGCCCGCCTGGCGGTGTCCACCACGTCGTCCACGACCGCCTTGGCTTCCTTCACGTAGTAGTCGCGCGCCTCACCGATGTCCTTGTCGAGCGGACGCTGCTCCGCCTGGGGGCCGCGGCTCGGGTAGTCACCGCTCAGGATGCGCTCGTACTGGCCCTCCCCGATCCAGCGATCGAGCTCGGCGGCGCGCAGCGTGTTGAACGGGTGCGACTGCGGGAGCGTGTTGAGGATCTTGAACATCCGGTCGAGCGCGCCGCCGGACTCCTCGTACTCCTTCGCCTGCTCCAGGTACGTGGCGAGATCCATCTCCTTCATGTCGCCGCCCCCCGCCATCTTGAGGAACATCCGCATCGACGCCGTGGCATCCTGGCAGGCGAGCAGTCCGGCGCGGTCCGACGACAACTCGCTCTTGCGGTACCACTCGAGCAGCGCGAGCTGGATCGGCAGCAGCACGATCCCGGCGAGGAAGGGGAGAAAGCCGAGACCGACGTTGAGGATCAGGACCAGGAGCGTGTGGTACAGCGCGTGGCCGCTCATGACGTGGCCCAGCTCGTGGCCGAGCAGCGTGCGCATCTCGTCGTCGTCGAGCAGCTTGAGGGCGCCCGAGTTGATCACGATGAACGGCCGCTCCATACCGTAGGCGCCGGCGTTCACGAAGGGCGTTTGCGAGACGAACAGCTCCGGGCGCTCCGGCCAGTCGAGGGTCGTGAGCACGTCGGCGTAGAGCGCGTTCATGCGCGGGAACTGGGTGGGCCCAACGCGCACGGCGTTTGCCTGGAACAGGAGGCGGATCCCGCGCTCGCCCAGGAAGCCGACCACCTTCTTCACCACCTCGTCGAAGCCGGGCACGGCGCGCAGCGTCTGGAGCGCCGCGCGGTCGGCGGGGTGCTCCCACGCGACGGCCGCGATCTGGGTCAGGATCCTGCGCGGGCGCGCGGCGGGGAGACCAGTGGGCTCGCTCATACAACGCTCCTATTTACGAAAGTATACTGTCATTACGCCGCGTGCGCGCGTCTGTTTCTCGCTCACCCCGCTGCCACGAGAGCCTGATCCAGGTCCGCGACCAGGTCGTCCACGTCTTCGATGCCGACGGACAGGCGCACCAGGCCGTCGGTGAGACCCATCGCCCGCCGCATCTCGGGCGGCACGCTGGCGTGAGTCATCGTGGCGGGATGACCGATGAGGCTTTCGACGCCGCCCAGGGACTCCGCGAGGACGAACAGCCTGGTGCGCTCGACGAAGCGCTTGGCGCGCTCGATCGATCCCAGCTCGATCGAGATCATGCCGCCGAAGCCCTTCATCTGGCGGCAGGCGAGGTCGTGCTGGGGATGCGAGGGGAGACCGGGGTAGTAGACGCGCTGGACGGTCGGCTGCCTGGTCAGCCACTCCGCGATGCGGCGGGCGTTGGCGTCGTGCTGGCGCATCCGCAGCGCGAGCGTCTTGGTGCCGCGCAGCGCCAGCCAGCAGTCGAACGGTCCGGGCACCGCGCCGGACCCGTTCTGGATGAACGCGAGCCGCTCGGCAAGGTCGTCCCGCGTCGCGACCAGCATCCCGCCCACCATGTCGCTGTGGCCGTTCACGTACTTGGTCGTGGAGTGGAGCACGAGGTCGGCCCCGAGCTCGAGGGGACGCTGGAAGCATGGAGTCGCGAACGTATTGTCCACGACGAGCAGCGCGCCCGCCCGGCTCGCGATCTCGCCGGCAGCCTGGAGGTCGCACAGGCGCATCATCGGGTTGGTGGGCGTCTCGACATAGATCATCTTGGTGTGCGGGGTGACCGCGTCGGCGACGCGCTCGAGATCGGCCGTGTCCACGAACGTGAATGTCAGGCCGAGCCGCGCCCAGATGTGCGTCATCTGGCGGTGCGACCCACCGTACACATTCTCGCCGCACACCACGTGGTCGCCGGCCGAGAGCAGCTTGAGGGCCGCATCCAGCGCGGCGAGCCCCGAGCCGAACGCGAACCCGTGGCGCCCGCCCTCCAGCGCCGCGATGCTGCGCTCCAGCGCCTCGCGGGTAGGATTCTGCGTGCGGGCGTACTCGTAGCCCTTGTGCTTCCCCAGGCCCGCCTGAACGTACGTCGAGGTCTGGTAGATGGGCGCCATCACCGCGCCCGCGAGGGGATCCGGGGTCTGCCCGGCGTGCACGGCCAGGGTTCCAAACCTCAGGTTGGGGTCCTCCGGGAGCACCTTGGTCATGGCGGGAACGTACAGGCGCCTTTCGCGCCGGGCAAGCGATTTGTACGTTAGGCGGACGCATGCCTGAGCCGAAAGCCCTCAAGTGCCTCGTGGTGGACGACGAGCCTCGCCTACGGACCGTTCTGGTGCGGTTGCTCGAAAGCAAGGGCTTTACCTGCTTCGAGGCTGGGTCCGGAACGGAGGCGCTGAAGCTCATGCAGCGGGACCCGGTACCCCTCGTCATCTCCGACCTCCGGATGCCAGAGATGGACGGCGAGGCCCTGCTGAGCGAGATCGTGGCCCGCTGGCCGGACACCGCCGTCATCGTCGTCACCGCGGTGGCGGACGTGGAGAGTGCCGTCGGGTGCCTTCAGCTCGGCGCCCTCGACTACCTCAACAAGCCTTTCCACCTCGAGGAGGTGTGGGCGCGCGTCACGCAGGCCCTCGACAAGCGCCGCCTGCTGTTCGAGAACCGCATGTACCAACAGGAGCTCGAGCGGCGGGTGCAGGAGCA
>DATDFP010000378.1:0-3901 GCA_036522535.1 Gemmatimonadales bacterium | reverse complement strand
CCGCGCCGCACCCCCGCCAGGGCGCGCCGGATCGATTCGTCGGCCGTGCGGTTCGCCTGCAGCGAAGTCAGCCCGAACGTCACGCCCAGCACTGCCACCACCAGCAACGTCGTGGCGAGGAAGATCCTGGCCGCGAGCCCGAGCGGTGCGGACCTAGTAGCGTTCGACTCCGGCATTGGTCGGGTAGTCCTGGCCGTACTTGTTCTTGTGGGGCTTCCAGCGGAACCCGCGCGCGTCGAGCTGGATGTCGGGAAGGGTCGTGCCCGCGCCGACCGTGACCGGCTCGGTGACTTCCGGGCTCCGCTCGTGCCAGGCATGCAGGGTGTACTGGCCCGGCGGTACGCCGTCGATCGCGAAGCTCCCATCCGCCGTGGGCTGCGTGTAGTACGGCGTCGCGAGGACCTGGACGAACGCGACCATGCGCGGGTGGATGTTGCAGAAGATGCGGACCAGACCGGGGCTACTGAACGTGAAGCCCTTCGCTTCGCCGCGTCCGTACTGGCCGAGGTCGAACGGGTTCGGCTCGCCCGCCGAGAACACATTGTGGTCGAACGGATCGTGGTTCGCGAAGCGGATCGTGGAGCCCACCGGGACCACCAGCACCCGCGGGACGAAGTCTTTGTCGTCCATGGCGATCTCGACGGTCGTCGGCCGCGCGGCAGGCGCCGCTCCGGCTTCGAGATACAGCACCGCGGCGCCCAGGTCGGAAGCGGGCTTGTTCTTCTTCTCGAGGATCGTGACGCGCCCGGCGATCCGCGCGCCCCCGCCCACCCCACGGCCCTGCGCTTCCCCGGTCTGCCACACCGCCACACAGCTCGCACCCAGGAGGGTCATTACACCTGATAGTGCCAACCAGCGCATTGTTCGTCCTCTCACCGGGGGAGACGTCCCTTCAGGTCCTGTGCGGTGAGGGGCCCGCGCTCCGCGATGAGCGCCCGGGCGGCGTCCACCTGCCCCCACGTGTTCCAGAGGAGCACGCCCCGCACCCGGCCCTCCTTCAGGTAGTAGACCACCCCTTCGCGGAACGGCTCCTTCCAGTCGGCGACCGTTTCCAAACGCGCGTCGGTGTCGCCCACGGCCTCGTAACCGAGCTCGAACAGGTCGGAGTAGAAGAAGGGCAGGTGGTCGTAGGAATCGGGCTTCCCCGCCATGTTCTGCCCGGCGAGTCGTCCCATCGTGTTGGCATTGTCCTCGTGCTCGACCCGGATGCGCGAGCCAAGGCTGGGATTGTGAAAGTTTGCCACGTCGCCCGCGGCGTACACGTCGGCGTGGCTCGTGCGGCAGAACCGGTCCACGACGATGCCATCATCCACGTGCAGCCCCGCCTGCTCCGCCAGCTCGACGGCGGGCTTGATACCGAGGCCCGCGACAACGACCTGAGCCGCGACCTCCTGGCTTTTCGTCGTCCGCACGACGCAGTTGCCGGCCCGCATATCCATCGAGGCCATCCCTTCGCCCATCCGCATCTCGACGCCCTTCTGCCGATAGTAGTCGACCAGAAAGCGGGACAGGTCCGGAGGAAAAACCCGCGCGCCGAGGCCGCCCTCGGGCACCAGCATCACGACGTCGCGGCCCTGCATCCGCAGCGCCGCGGCGATCTCGCTGCCGATGAACCCGCCGCCGATCACCGCAAAGCGCAAGCTTTGTTGAGCGAGCGGGCGCAGACGGCGGTAGTCGTCGAGCGTGCGGAAATACGTAATCTGATCCGACCTGAGGGGCAGGCGCCGGGGCGCGCCCCCCGTGGCGAGCAGCAGCTTCCGGTAGCCGTACGTCGTGCCGCGGTCGTCCGCCACGGTGTGCGCTTCCACGTCGATCCCTACCACCCGGCGGGCGAGGTGCAGCTCGGCACCGGTGTTCGCCGTCTTGCGCCAGATGCTCTCTTCGGGCTCCCCCTTCCACAGGCCTTTCGAGAGCGGGGGACGGTTGTACGGCGCGTGCGGCTCGGCGCTGATCAGTCCGATGGTGCCGGCGGGATCGGCGTCGCGGATTCCCTGAGCGGCGGCGTCCGCCGTCATGCCGCCGCCGACGATGAGATACGTGTAGTTGGGCACGCTAGCCTCGGCGCCTACTCGAGCTCGATCGCCGGTTTCGAGTGCTTCTCACGCCGGCGGTACTGCTTCTTCGATTTGTGGACCTTGTGAGACGGAGTCTTGAGCCGCTCCTTCACGGGCGCCCGCGGGTTCGGCACGCGCACGGTGAGCTTCTCCTTCTTCTTGCGACTCATGGAGCGAAGCGCATCACGGCAGCACCGCTTCAGCGAGCTGCCTCGCTTGCGAGGCCGCCGCCGAGCCCGCGCGCAGGCGTGCCACGAGCGCGCCAGCGCTGTCCACGATCGCGAGGTCGGCCTCGGCTCGGGCGGCGCTGTCGGTGCGGACGGACAGCGACCATTGGTGGCGGGCCGCGACGGCCGTCAGCCGGCCCACGAGGCGATCGGCGGACTCAGGGGTCACGTAGACCGTCACGACCGTGCCCGCGTCGGCCGGGGCGGCGGCGCGGGGCGGGGCCTTCCTGCAGGCGAGCCCGGACGCCGCCAGGCTCGACACGAGCAGGCGCACAGCCCTTGCTTCCAGTGCTTTCATACCCAGGATTGTACGGGTGACTCTGCTGCGCCGCCACCCGATGGCGTTCGCGCTGCTCGCGCTCGTGCTGCTCTCAGCCCTGCAGCCGCTCCCATCCCTGGTGGACGCGGCGACCGGCGAGCCCCCGGCCGACGCCGATCTCGTACGTCCGACCGCCTACACCGCTTTCGCCCCCGTGTCCAACATCCTCGACGCCCTGACGTTTCTCGGTCTCGGACGCGCCCGGGCGTTGCTGATCGAATGGGCCCTGGCGCTCGCGGCGTGGGGAGCATTGCGACGCGGCACCCTGCGCCAGCGGCTCGACCGCGCCCTGTTCGGGCCTCTCGCGCTGGCGGCGCTCGGCGGCGCCGCCCTCCTGCTCCCCCGCCCCGTGCCCCGGCTCGTCACCGCAGACTCGTCGCTGACCGTGATCGACTACCACGCACATACCGAGGCCTCCCACGACGGCCGCCCGGGGTGGACCGCCGAGGATCTCGCGGCGTGGCACGAGGCACAAGGATTCGCGGCTTCGTACGTCACGGACCACAACGTGGTGTTCCGCCGCCCCATCGAGCATCCGGTCCGGCTGCTCCCCGGCGTCGAGTGGAGCGTGTACCGGGAGCACATCCTGGCCCTCGGCCCGGTGCGCCCCATCGACCGCGCACCGTACAACCGCGACGCCCGAGCCCTGGGCGCGCTGTTCGCGGAGCTGCACCATCAGGGCGCCCTCGGTGTGGCGTCCTTGCCCGAGTACTGGCTCAGCGGCTGGGACGACGTGGAAGGCTTGGTCGCCGACTCGGTCGACGGCTTCGAGATCGTCAACTGCGCCCCCAAGGCGCTCGCGTTTTCCACGGCGCTGCGTGGCGCGGTGGCTCAGCTCGCCGCCGCCCACGACCTCCTGGTCGTGGGCGCGAGCGACAACCACGGGTGGGGCAAGGTGACGTGTGCGTGGAACCTCTCGAGTCCGAGCGCGCACGGTTATGCCGCGAACCACGTGCTCGCCCGTCCGATCGCCCTGGCGCAGGGGGACTGGGAGCCCTGGACGGCCGCCTACACCCAACCGTGGCTCATGTTGCGCAGCCTGTCCTCGAGCGAGCGGTCGAGCTGGGTCACCTGGATCCTCGTGATCCTGATTTATCGCGCGATGCCGCGCCGCGCGGGCGACCCGGGTGGCATCGGCATCCTGGCGCGGTCGCTCGAGATGTTCAAGGTGCGGCGGCCGGGGGCCTAGCGGAGTCCTCTCCGTTTGGTCCTCACCCCCTGGCCGTCTTCCTGTGGGACGATTTGCACGGCAAGTTCGAGCGCCCCCGAGCACCATGCCCATGCCTGATCTGCGCACCCTG
>DATDFP010000377.1:0-17068 GCA_036522535.1 Gemmatimonadales bacterium | reverse complement strand
GACGCGCTCGCGCGCTGCGAGCGCGTCCGTGACGGGCTGGCGCAACGGCTGCTCGACGCGACCACGGCCCTCGGGACGCTCCGGACCGAGGCGGTGGCCCAGCGCGGCGCGGTCGGGACGGACCTCTCGGAGCTGACGCGTGAGCTCGAGGCCGAGGCCGCGGCCAGGCGTGCGGCGGCGAAGGAGGTTCGGGAGCTGCTCGCTGTTGAGTAGGAGCATGTGGTAGGCTGCCCCCGCCCGGGAAACAAACGGCATCACGCGTCGTAAGTAAGCGGACGGATCCCATCCCCGCGCCTGCTCGGAGCCGCCCTGAGATGAAGCGCCGCACGATCAGCATCTCCTCCGCAGTAGTCGTCGTCCTGAGCCTCGGCGCCATGGCTGCCACGGGACGGCTCGGCGGCCACAAGAAGGACGGCCCGAAGGTGGTGGCCGTTGCCCGCGGGTCCCTCATCGACAAGGCCCTCGCCGTCGGCACCATCGAGCCCAGGGTCGAAGTCAGCGTCAAATCCATTCTTGCGGGCGTGGTCCGGAAGCGTTTCGCCGCAGTCGGCGACTTCGTCAAGCGGGGTCAACCGCTGCTCGAGATCTCACCGAACCCGACGCCGCTGGAAATGGTGGAACTGCGCCGCAACGTGGAGCTACGCGAGATCGAGCTCAAGAACCTGGAGCGCGAGTTGGCCCGCCAGCAGGAGCTCCGCAGCAGGAACCTGCTTTCCCCCTCCGATCTCGAGATCGCCCAGCAACGGGTGGACGAGTCGCGCAATCAGCTCTCGCTGGCGCAGGAGCGGCTGGCGTTGCAGGAGGGCGGCAAGGTGCTGACCGGCGGCAAGCAGGTGGAGACGGTGGTCCGCGCCCCGATCGACGGATACATCCTCGAGGACTCGATCGAGATCGGCGATCCCGTGGTGCCGCTGACGCCGTACCAGGCAGGCACGGTGCTGATGCGCATGGCGGCCATGCGGGACCTGATCTTCCGGGGAACCGTGGACGAGATCGACGTGGGCCGGCTCAGGGAGGGCATGCCCGCGACGATCAAGATCGGTGCGCTGCCCAACGCCAGCGTGAAGGGCCGGCTCGAGAAGATCTGGCTCAAGGCGCACAAGCAGGAGCAGGCGACGGTCTTCCCGATAGAAATCGTTCTGACCGACGTGCAGGGTGCGACGCTCCGGGCAGGCTACTCGGCCAATGCGGAGGTGATCATTTCCCGCCGCGACAGCGTGCTCTACATCCCCGAGCGGCTCATCACCCACCGCAACGACTCGAGCTTCGTGACCATCCGCACCCCTACCGGCAAGACCGAGGAGCGCCGGATTCGGACCGGCCTCTCCGACGCCATCAACATCGAGGTGCTGGAGGGCTTGCAGGCGACCGACTCGATCGTCGAGCCGCCGCCGCGCGAGATCACCTGACGTGTGGCGCGAGTTCTTCGCCGACCTACGGGCGCAGAAGCTGCGCACCTTCCTCACCGTACTCGGCATCGCCTGGGGTACGGTCGCGGTGGTGGTGCTGCTGGCCTTCGGTGTCGGGCTGGAGCGGCAGACCAGGAAACGCTTTCACGGATTGGGTGACCGGATCGTCATTCTCTTCGGCGGACGGACCACGAAGCCGTTCGCCGGCTTCGGTGACGGGCGCCGGATCCGCCTCCGGGCGGATGACGTACCGATCATCGCGCGCGACGTCGCGGAGATCGAGCAGATCAGCCCGGAGTTCATCACGCGGAGCGCACGCGTCCGGCGCGGCGTCAAGGCGGCGTCGCCGGCCGTCACGGGCATCCTCCCAGTGTACGGACTGATGCGCAACATCATCGCCGAGGCGGGCGGCCGGTTCATCAACGATCTGGACGTCGCCGAGCGGAGGCGGGTGGCGGTGCTGGGCAACGAGCTGGCGAAGCTGCTGTTCGGTGACGAGTCGCCGGTCGGGCAGCAGGTGTTCCTGGGCGACACGCCATTCATGGTCGTCGGTGTGATGCGTCCCAAGCTGCAGAACTCGTCCTATCAGCAGCGCGACCAGGACCGGATCTTCATTCCGGCCACAACGCACTACGCACTGTTCGGCGACCCCTTCCTGAACAACATCGTCTACCGCGCGAAGACCCCGGAGATCACCAAGCAAGCCGAGCGGCGTGTGTACGAAACGGTGGGGCGCCGGTACAAGTTCGATCCGACGGACAAGGACGCCCTGGCCTTCTGGGACACGAGCGAGTGGGAAACCCGCTTCGGCAAGATGTTCGTCGCTTTCAATGCGTTCTTCGCCATCGTCGGGACCTTCACCCTGCTCGTCGGCGGCATCGGGGTGGCGAACATCATGTACATCGTGGTGCGAGAACGGACGCGCGAAATTGGTCTCCGGCGCGCTGTGGGGGCGACACGGGCCCGCATCATGCGCCAGTTCTTCGCCGAGGCGCTGATGATCGTGCTGATGGGGGCGACGCTCGGTCTGCTCCTCTCGCTCGCGCTCGTGGCCGCGCTCGGTGGGTTGCCCATCAAGGAGTTCGTCGGCGTTCCGACCATATCTCCGAGTGTGCTGGCGGGGACCCTCGTCTTACTCGCGGCGGTGGCCTTTGCCGCAGGCCTCATGCCGGCTCGGCGCGCGGCGGCGCTGGATCCGGTGGAAGCGCTGCGAACCTAGGCATGCTCTACATCCTGCTCCAGGAATTCATCGGCGACCTGAAGACGCAGCGCACGCGGGCCTTCCTCACGTTCTTTGCGGTGACCTGGGGGACGCTCGCCGTGGTGCTGCTGCTGGCGTTCGGTGAGGGACTGAAGCGCACGGTCCGCGACGGCCTGCTGGGCGCGGGCGAGCGGATCTTCATGGTCTACGGTGGTGAGACCAGCAAGGCATTCGCCGGCCTGGGGCAAGGACGGCAGATCCGCCTGGTGGAAGAGGATCTCGATCTCCTGAAGAACGCGATCCCGGACGTTGACCGGGGAAGCATCTCGTACGGGCGCTGGGGCACCTCGTATCAGATGGGCAAGACGCGCACCAACGCATTCCTCGAGGGCGTGAGTCCGGATCACGAGGCGATGCGCCACATGGAGCCGGCGCAGGGCGGGCGCTTCATCAACCCCGCCGACGTCGCGCAGAAACGGCGCGTGTTGTTCCTCGGCAACGGGTTGGCGGAGCGGATCTTCGGCAAGGGCGTGGATCCCGTCGGCAGGAGCGTCGTCGTCGATGGCCTGCCCTTCACGGTGGTCGGGGTGCTGAAGAAGAAGTTCCAGGACTCGAGCAACAACGGTCCCGACGCCGACCGCGGCGTCATCCCCTACTCGACCTTTCGCACGATCTATGGAAACCGGTTCGTGAACCACCTGATCGTGCAGCCGCACGATGCGTCTCGGGGGCCTCTGGTGAAGGCGGAGCTCTACCGAGTGTTGGGGCGGAAGTACCGCTTTGACCCCACGGACGTGCGGGCCCTCGGGATGTGGGACTTCATCGAGAGCGAGAAGGAAAGCCTCGCCGTCGGGCTCGGCATCCAGATCTTCATGGGCCTCGTAGGCGCTTTCACCCTGCTCATCGCCGGCGTCGGTGTTGCGAACATCATGTACGTGGTTGTGAAGGAGCGGACCCAGGAGATCGGCATCAAGCTCGCGCTCGGCGCGCGCCGGCGGCACGTCATGGCGCAATTCGTGTTCGAGGCTATGACGATCGTCCTTTCCGGCGGCCTCGTGGGCCTGTTGACGGCGGCGCTCATCGTGATGGGGGTGGACGCGATCCCCACGGAAGACAATCCGGCGATGCAGTACCTCCTGAGCCCCAGGCTATCGTGGCCCATCGCCCTCATCTGCGTCGGGATCCTGATGGGCGTGGGGCTCATCGCCGGCATCCTTCCGGCCCGCCGCGCCGCCGCGGTGGATCCGGTGGAGTCGCTGCGGTACGAGTGAAGATGCGGGCCTTTTCCATCGTTCCCCCTCTCCCGAAGGGAGAGGGGACAGGGGGTGAGGACTTCTGGGGCGGACTCCTGGTGAGTAGTTCTGAAGAGCGAAGGGTGACTCCTATGCGCCTCTCTTGCTACGGTTTCTCAGTCTGTTGATCTCATGCTGCGTCAGCGCCCGCCCGCCGTAGCGCTCTTCCTGCCAGGGGTCACCCCGCATGTGATACCCGTTCTGCTCCCAGAACCCCGGCATATCCTCGTCGAGCAGCTCGAGCCCGCGCACCCACTTCGCGCTCTTCCATAGGTAAAGGTGCGGCACGAGGAGGCGGGCCGGCCAGCCGTGCTCCGGCGTGAGCCACTCGCCGTTCCACTTCAGGGCGATCAGGTTCTCCTCCCGGTCGAGGTCTTCGAGCGGCAGGTTGGTGGTGAATCCCTCCTCGGCGTGCACTAGGCAGTACTTCGCCTCCGGCTTCACGCCGGCGCGCTCCAGCAGAAGCCTCACCGGAACTCCTTCGAAGCTGTTGTCGAGCCGGCTCCAGCGCGTCACGCAGTGTATATCACAGCGCACGGTCTTGCGGGGCAGCTGGAGCAGCTCGTTGTACGTGAGCGTGAAGGGGTGCTCAACGAGCCCCGAGACCTCGAAGGTCCAGGTGCGAGGATCGACGCTCGGCACGTTGCCGTAGTGGAGCACCGGCCACTTGGTGGTGACCACTTGACCAGGCGGAACGTGATCTTTGACCATGACCGGCACTTCCTGGTGACCTCGTAGCTCCGACGCTGGGGGTGCACTGGGGCCCCACGGTGAGTTCCGGGGTACAGTTACCGAGGGGGGTGCGCTGTGGATTCGCCATTCAATATGGCAGTCCGCGCGGTGTCGCGCTCGCGCTACCTCCTTGCTGCCGGGTCCGCGATGCAAAGACCGATACAAGTCCTCAGCGTGCGCCCCGAAGGCGAGTTCCTCCATGTGGCGTGACGCACCGTGCCGCGTCGGGTATGTGGTGAAGCGCTACCCCCGGTACTCCGAGACCTTCGTCGTCGCCGAAATCTCGGCCCACGAGGCGGCGGGGCTCGACGTCGTGATCTTCTCACTGTACCCGCCGAATGACACGCACTTTCAGGACGCGCTCGCCCGCGTGCGAGCACCCGTGTGCTACCTGCCCTCCCAGGGCGTGAAGGCGGCGGACCTGTGGGCCGCGCTCGAGGACGGCGCCGCCACCCTGCCGGGCTTCTGGGCTCAGCTCGACGCAGCGCGGGGCGAGGACGCGCTGTGCGTTTGCCAGGCCGCAGTGCTTGCCTGCGAAGTGCGTCGGCGAGGGGTCGGGCAGCTCCATGCGCATTTCGCCAGCGCGGCTGCCTCAGTGGTCCGTGTCGCCAGCCGCCTGGCGAAGGTTCCCTACACGTTCACCGCGCACGCGAAGGACATCTTTCACGAGAGCGTTCAAGTCGAGGATTTGCGGCGCAAGCTCGTGGACGCGGCGGCCGTCGTCACCGTGAGCGATTATAACCGAGACTACCTGACGCGCCTCTACGGCACGGCCGCCGCGCGCGTGCATCGCGTCTACAACGGCCTCGACCTCGAGCAGTTCCGCTACGAGCCGCCGGCGGAGCGACCTCGGCGGATCGCTGCGGTGGGTCGCCTTGTCGAGAAGAAGGGCTTCGCGGACCTGATCGAGGCCTGTGCCGCCCTCCGCGATCGGCGGGTCACGTTCCGTTGCGACATCGTCGGCACCGGGCCGCTGGAGCAGCCGTTGCAGGCGCTGGTGCAACGCCACGGCCTCCAGGAACGCGTACAGCTCCTCGGCCCCCGCCCGCGCGGCGCCGTGATCGAGCACATCCGAGGGGCGGCTGTGCTTGCCGTGCCATGCGTCATCGCGTCGGACGGTGACCGGGACGGCCTGCCGACCGTGCTCTTGGAAGCCATGGCGCTCGGCACCCCTTGCGTCTCCACTGACGTGACGGCGATTCCGGAGCTCCTCGGGCCCGGCGAAGCGGGCCTCGTGGTGCCCGAGCACAACCCGCCCGCGCTGGCGGCGGCGCTGGAGCGGATGCTCACGGAGCCCGCGCTGCGCGTTCGCATCGCGACCCGCGCGCGCCGCCGGGTCGAGGCTGAGTTCGACATCCGCCGCACCGCGGCGTGCCTCCGCGCGATTTTCGAGGAGGCGAGCTCGGCTCCGGTCGAATTCGCCCGCACGGCACGGTGATGCGCATCGCGTACACGTCCGTCGACGCAGGCGTCCCGGCTCCATGAAGACGTTCGTCCGCGCAGATGGACGGCCGATGCGGGTCGTTCCCGGTTTCCGCGAGCGGGTCCTCGCCTACCGACCGTCGGTGACGCCGCGGTCACATTGGACGTCGGAGGAGTACGCGAGGGCCGCGGACAAGAAGCTGGAGCGGGCGCGGCGGCTCGTGGCCGCGGTCGCGAAGCGGCAAGGCCGGCTGGACGGTGCGGGGGTGCTCGACGTCGGCTGTGGCGACGGCATCAACTGCCTCGTTATGGCCTACCTCGGCGTCGGGCAGGCGGTGGGCGTGGACCTCGAGCTGCGGCTGTTCGAGCCCAGGGATGTGGGAGAACAGGCGCGCCAATTGGCCCGACTCGTGCTGGGGCGCCTCGACGCTGCGATCCGGCTCGCCGAAGCGCTCGAGCGGCTGCCGGTCCGCTTTGCCTGCGCGGACGCCATGGGGCTGCCATTTTCCGAAGACAGCTTCGACGTGCTGGTGTCGCGTTCGGCGATGGAGCACATCGCGCCTCTCGGACCGGCCCTGGCGGAGATGGCGCGGGTCGTGCGCCCCGGCGGAGTGATCCACCACAGCGTCGATCCCTATTTCTGGCTCCGCGGCTGCCACAAGCGCGGGCTAGTGGACATCCCGTGGGCCCACGCCCGCCTGTCGCTGGCGGACTTCCGGCGCTTCGTAGCCGAGAGCGAGGGGGAGGCGGTCGCCGCGGAACGCTGCCGGCGTCTCGAGACCCTGAACCGCCTGACGCTCGCCCAGTGGCGCGCCGTCATCGAGGCGGGGCCGTTCGACGTGCTGGAGTGGAGGGAAGAGCCGTCGGCGTTCGCCGTCGCTCTCCTGGAAGAGTGTCCCGACGTGCTCGACTCTCTGTCGAGCGGCGTCGAGCAGCGGGACCTCGTGCACGGGCGCCTGGAGATCTGGCTGCGAGTGAGGAAGCCGTGAGCGCCGTGATGCTGGACCCGTTCGGCGTGCGCTCCGACCCCCGGATGCCGTTCCTCGCCCGGGCGCTCGACCCCGAGGAGGTCGAGCGTCACCTGGCCCGCCTCGCCGGACCGCTCGGCGCTTCGGGGCGACTCGCCGTGCGCGCGATCTACGCCGTGCGCTACAAACCCGGGCGTCGCTGCCTGATCGAGTACGAGTTGGAGGTGGCGCGCCCGAACACGCCTCTCGAGGTCGTCACCCTCCTCGCCAAAGCCCGGGCCCGTGGCGCGGATACCGCGAGTTTCCGCCTGCTCCAGACGCTCCGAGGTCGCGGGTTCGACGAGACGAGCCCAGACGGAATCTCCGTCCCCGAGCCCGTGGCCGTGATTCCGGAGCTCGGCCTGTGGCTCCAACGCAAGGTCCCCGGCACCGCAGCGACCGCGGGGCTGGCGCAGCCGAACGGCGTGGAGCTGGCGCGCCGCCTCGCCGAGGCGGTGCACAAGCTGCACGAAACGGGGCCTGAGGCCGCTCGCCGCCACACGATGGCCGACGAATTGCGCATCTTGCGTGAACGCCTGGGTGATCTGGCGCAACGCCGGCCCGAGTGGGCGAAGCGGCTGGGGCGAGTACTCGCTGCCTGCGAGCGGCTCGGCGCGGCGGTGTCGCCCGGGCGGCGGCGCAGCATCCACCGCGACTTCTACCCTGACCACGCGCTGCTCGACCGCGAGCGGCTCTACCTGCTCGACTTCGACCTCTTCTGCGAGGGGGATCCGGCTCTGGATGTCGGCAACTGCATCGGGCACATCACAGAGCAGAGCGTGCGCACCTGCGGCGATCCGGGCGCGCTGGCGGATCGGGAGGCGGCACTGGAAGACCGCTTCACCGAGCTCGCGGGCGAGGCGGCGCGCCCGGCGGTGCGCGCCTACACCCTGCTCACCCTCGCCCGCCACATCACTATCAGCACACAGCTGGCGGAACGGCGGCCCTTCACCGCCACGCTGCTCGAGCTTTGTGAGGAGCGCCTGGCGAGCCGCGCGACGTGATGGGGAGCGCCGCAGCCGGTGCGGCCCGTGCCGTCACACCGAATGCCGTCTCGAACCCGCGAATCACGCCCGCCACCGTGCGGTCCCACAAGGCCCTTTCCCGTTCCCCATTTCCCGTTTCCCGTTTCCCGTTTCCCGTTTCCCGCTCGACGGACGTCATGACGACGCCGGGGATGCCGCACGGAACGATCCGCTCGAAGTATGACAGGTCGGTGGTGACGTTCAGCGCGAACCCGTGCCAGGTGACCCACTGCTTCACGTGGATCCCGATGCTCGCGATCTTGCGCGTCCCCCCTCGCGTCCACACGCCGGTGTAGCCGGGCTTGCGCTCGGCGGGGACAGCCAATGTCGCCAGGGCCTCGATCAGCGCCTGCTCGAGGGTGCGGAGGTACCAGTGGAGGTCCTGCCGGTGGCCGGTCAGGTCGAGGATGGGGTAGCCGACGAGCTGGCCGGGACCGTGGAACGTGACGTCGCCGCCCCGCTCGACCTCGAACACTTCGACCTCCTCGTCGTCGGGCCGGAGCACGTGCGCTTGGTGGGAGTTGCGGCCCAGGGTCACGACCGGCGGGTGCTCGAGCAGCAGCAGCACATCGTGCGGCACTTGCCGCTCGATCCGCGCCTGAGCCAGGGCGCGCTGCCACTCGAGCGCTCCGGCGTAGGGAACGACGCCGGCCTGGATGACTTCCAAGACGGGCCTGGTCATGCGCCCCACGCCATCCGCGGCTCAAGCCGCGGCTCGGCACGGCCGCTGAAGCGGCGCCGGTTTACGGGCAGGCGCCGAGCCGCGAGTTCACTCGCGGACAATCTCACGGTGGCTTGTCCCTCCCGACCCCCGTGTCGACCAGCGGCCGCCCGCGAGGCCGAGCGCGAGGCTCGCGAGCCCCCACACCGGCAGGCCCCAGAGGCCGGCGAGCCGGTGCACTGGTGCGGCGAGGAAACCCAGCAGGAGCGCGCCGACCGTGGCGAGCACGGCGATCACGCCCCGCTGCCAGATGTTTTCGAGGGCGCGGCTCTTGTGCCAACCGAACGCCGCCCCGACGGCGATCCCCGCCAGCAGCCCGAGCACGAGCGGGTCGGCTGCCGCCTGCCGGTAGCTCGTGGGGTCGAGCCGCCGCTGCAGCCCTTGCACCACGAGCAGCGCCGCGATGATGGTGCCGCCGCCCAGGCCGACGCCGCACGCGAGCGCGCCGAGGCCGATGGCGAGGGGATCCTTCCCGCGCGTGACGTCGCTCACATGTGCAGGACGCGGCCGAGGGAGTCGAGCGCCGCTTCGGCCACCGCCTCCGACATCGTCGGGTGGGCGTGGATCGCGAGCTCCACCTCTTCCACCGTGTACTCGTTCTCGCGCGCGACGGCGAGCTCGTGGATGAGCTCGGACGCCTGCGCGCCGACGATGTGCGCCCCCAAAATCTCACCGTACTTCTCGTCGCGGATGATCTTCACGAACCCCTCGATCTCTCCGGTGCCTCGGGCCCGGCCGTTCGCGGAGAAGGGGAACCGCCCCACGACGTAGCCGAGCTTCCGCTCCTTACACTGATCCTCCGTGAGGCCGATGCTCGCCACCTCGGGGTGGCAGTAGGTCACGCTCGGCACGTTGTCGTACCTGATCGGATGCGGCCGCTTGCCGCCGAGCAGCTCGGCCACGTGCACCCCCTCGCGGAACCCTTTGTGGGCGAGCATCGGCGGCCCGGCGACGTCGCCGATGGCGTAATAACCTGGGACCTCGGTTTGGAGATTCCGATCGGCCTTGATGAAGCCGCCGTCGCGAAGCTGGATGCCGCACTGCTTCAAGCCGATGTCCTCGGTGTTGAGGGCGCGGCCCGCCGCCATCAGCACGACCGCCGACTCGATTTTTCTTGTGGCGCCGCCGGCCTCGACCTCCAGCGTGACCTTGTCCGCCCCGGCGGTCCCCTGCTTCACCGTGGCGCCGGTGATGACGTCGATGCCGCGCTTCTTGTAGCTCTTGGTGAGCGCGTCCGAAGCCTCGGCGTCCTCGAATGGCAGTATCCGGGGCAGGGCCTCGATCAGCGTCACCGCGGTACCGAACGCATTGAAGATGTCCGCGAACTCCATCCCCACGGCGCCGGCGCCGATGATGGTCATCGAGGGTGGCGCCTTCTCGAGGAACAGCGCCTCGTCCGAGGAGATCACGGTCGTCTTGTTGAGGTCGAGCCCGATCTGGGGCAGGCCTTTCACGCGGGACCCCGTCGCGATGATGATCGCCTTCTTCGCCTCGTGGACGTCGTTCCCGACCTTGACCCGGCGGCCCGGCTGGAGCACGCCCGCGCCCTTGACCACCGTGATCTTGTGCTTCTTCATCAGGAACTCGACGCCCTTGGAGTTCTGGTCGCTGACCCGCCGGGAGCGCTTCATCGCCACCCCGTAGTCCGTCTTGACCGTGCCCGCCTCGACGCCGAGCTCGGCGGCGTGGCGCACCAGGTTCGCGACGTACGCGGAGTGGAGTAGCGCCTTGGTGGGGATGCAGCCGATGTTGACGCACACGCCCCCGAGCTTGTCCTTCTCGATCACCGCGGTGCTCATGCCGAGTTGCGCCGAGCGGATGGCGGCCACGTAGCCGGCGGGCCCCCCTCCCAGAACGATCACTTCAAATTGATTCGCCAATGACCCCCCTCCCCAAGTGCGGAGTGCGGAATGTGGAATGCGGAATGTCAGTGCCGGGTTCCAACCCCGAGGTTGTGCTTCGACGCTAACCTATCAATTCCGCATTCCGCATTCCGCACTCCGCATTACAAGAGCATAGCGAGTGGATTCTCCAACATCTGCTTTAGGGTGCCCAGGAACGCCGCCCCCGTCGCCCCGTCGATGACCCGGTGGTCGCAGCTCATCGTGACCCGCATCCGGCGTCGCACCGCGACCCGGTCGTCCACGCCGACCGGCTTGGGAACGATCGAGCCTACCGCGAGAATGCCGGCCTCGGGCGGGTTGATCACTGCCGTGAACTGATCGATGTCGAACATGCCGAGGTTCGACACGGAGAACGTGGCGCCGGTGTAGTCGGCGGGCTGGAGCCGGCGGCTGCGGGCCTGCTCGGCGAGCGCCCGCGCCTCGCGGCCGATCTCGGCGAGGGACTTGCGGTCCGCGTTCCGGATCACCGGCGTGATCAGCCCGTCCTCTACCGCCACCGCCATCCCGAGGTGCACCTCGTTCCAGTAGCGGATGTGGTCTTCCTGGAACCAGGCGTTGCAGGCGCGGTGCTTCGTGAGGGCGAGCGCGGTCGCCTTGATGACGATGTCGTTGAACGAGAGCTTCCCCTGCTCGCCGAGCTGCCGGTTCAGCGCCTCGCGCGCTTCGGCGGCCCGCTCCATATCGACTTCGGCCGTGAGGAAATAGTGGGGGATCGGCCCGAGCGAGCCCACCAGCCGTTTGGCGATGGTCTTCCGGATTTGTGTCAGCGGGACGTCTTCGTACGCACCCGCGGGCGCGGGAGACGGGACACGGGACACGGGAAACGGTGCTACCTCGGCCTGGACCCCCGCAGGTACGGGAGCGACCGCGGCCCGTTCGAGGTCCCGCTTGATCACGCGTCCCCCGGGTCCCGACCCCTGGAGGAGCTTCAGGTCGACGCCGGTCTCCTTCGCTATGCGTTTCGCCAGCGGGGACGCTCGTACTCGGCCCGCTTCCACGGGAGCGGCGACCAAAGCCGGTGCGGTCGCCACGTTTCCCGTTTCCCGTTTCTCGTTTCCCGCTGTGGCGGCCGGCGGGCGAACCGCCGCCGGCCCTTCACCCGGTGTCTCGCCAGGGGCGAGAATGGCGGCGACCACGTGCCCAACCGGGACCGTCTCCCCCGCTGCGACCGAGACCTGCCGCAGGACGCCGTCAGCCCGCGCGATCAGCTCCATCACGGCCTTGTCGGTCTCTACCTCGGCCAGAGCGTCGCCCGCTTTCACCGGGTCGCCCTCTTGCTTAAGCCACTTGACCAACCGTCCCTCCTCCATCGTGGGGGAGAGCGCCTCCATATAGACCATGGTGGCCATGGTCAGTCGAGGTAGAGGACGCGCCGCACGGCGGCCACGACCTTGTCGGGGCTCGGCTTCGCGAGGCGCTCGAGCTGCTTGTTGTAGGGCAGCGGAACGTCGGCCTGCGTCACGCGCAGCACCGGCGCGTCAAGGTGATCGAACGCCTCCCGCTGGATCAGATCCACCACCTGCGCTCCGATGCCGCAGTGGGGCCACCCTTCCTCTACTACCACGGCGCGGTTGGTCTTCCGGAGGGAGGCGAGAATCGTCTCCTCGTCGAGCGGCCGCAGTGAGCGGAGATCGAGCACTTCCGCCGACACCCCTTCCTGCCCGGCCAGGAGCTCGGCGGCCTTGAGCGCGGTCGTGACCGTCTTCGAGTGGCAGAGGAGCGTGACGTCCCGGCCGTCCCGCTTCACGTCGGCCTTGCCGATGGGCACGAGATACTCCCCGTCGGGCACGTCCCCCTTGGTGTTGTAGAGCATCTCGCCCTCGAGCACGATCACGGGATTGTTGTCCCGGATCGCGGACTTGAGGAGGCCCTTGGCGTCCGCCGGGGTCGCCGGAGCCACGACCTTGAGCCCGGGGATGTGGGCGAGCCAGGACTCCCAGGCCTGCGAGTGCTGGGCCGCGAGCTGCAGCGCCGCGCCGTTCGGCCCGCGGAACACGATGGGGATCGGGATCTGACCGCCCGACTCGTACAGGATCTTCGCAGCCGAGTTCACGATCTGGTCCAGGGCGAGGACGGCGAAGTTCCAGGTCATGAACTCGATCACCGGCCGCAGCCCCGCCATCGCCGCGCCCACGCCGAGCCCCGCGAACCCCAGCTCGGCGATGGGTGTATCCACCACGCGCATCGGCCCGAACTCCTCCAGCAGGCCCCGGCTGACCTTGTAGGCCCCCTGATAGAGGCCGACCTCCTCGCCCATCAGAAAGACGTTGGTGTCGCGCTGCATCTCCTCCCGCAGCGCCTGGTTGAGCGCGTCCCGGTAGGTCAGAGTCGGCATGGTCAGTCGGCCAGGACGTGCGTGCCGAGCTCGGAGGGATCCGGGTCCGGGCTTGCTTCGGCGAACTTCACCGCCTCCTCCACCACGGCGCGCGCCTCCTGGTCGAGCGCCTCCAGCGCTCGGTCGTCGAGCACGCCTTCCTCCTTCAGCGCGAGGACGAGGCGGGAGATCGAGTCCCGCTTCTTCTGCTCCTCGACCTCCTCCTTCGTGCGGTAGACGCCGTGGAGGGGATCGGACATGGAGTGTCCCATGAAGCGATAGGTGCGGACCTCGAGCAGCGTGGGGTGGCCGTCGCTGCGGGCGCGCCGGACGGCGCGCTGGGTCGCCTGGTACACCGCGGACACGTCCATGCCGTCTACGAGCTCCGCCGCCATGTCGTAGCTGCAGGCGTGCTCGACGACGTCGGTCACGGCGGCGACGCGCTCGAACGCCGTCCCCATGCCGTAGCGGTTGTTCTCGCAGCAAAAGATGACCGGAAGCTTGTACACGGAGGCCATGTTGAGGGCTTCGTGGAACGCGCCGATGTTCACGGCCGCCTCACCGAAGAAGCACAGGCAGACCTGGTCGCCGCCCCGGTACCGGATCGCGAAGCCGAGACCCGCCGCGAGGGGGATGTGGCCGCCGACGATGCCGTGACCACCCATGAACCGTCGCGACGCGTCGAAGATGTGCATCGACCCGCCCTTGCCCTTCGAGCACCCCGTCGCCTTGCCGAACAGCTCCGCCATGATCGCGGTGGCCGGGATGCCTCGGGCGAGCGCCTGCCCGTGCTCGCGATAGGAGCTGATGACGTAGTCGTCGTCGCGCAGCGCGGCGAGCGAGCCGACCGCCACCGCCTCCTGGCCGATGTAGAGATGGCAGAAGCCGCCGATCTTGCCGAGGGCGTATGCCTCGGCGGCCTTCTCCTCGAACCGGCGGATCAGGAGCATCTGGCGGAGCATGCGCCGCTGCAGCTCGACCTGGGCGCCGTCCTTGGAGGCAGGTGCTGCGGCAGTGGTCATCGAGTCGTTCACCGTCATACCGCGGCCATGGCGCGCTCGACCTGCTCCCACGCGTGGTAGCTCGAACGCACGAGCGGCCCCGACTCCACGTGGCGGTAGCCCATCGCGAGACCGATCCGTTTGAGCTCGGCGAACTCGTCGGGAGAGTAGTAGCGCGCGATCGGAAGGTGCCCCGAGGAGGGGCGCAAGTATTGGCCGAGGGTGAGGATGTCGACCCCCTGGGCGCGGAGGTCCCGCATCGCGCCGACAAGCTCGTCCCACTCCTCACCCAGCCCGCAGATGACCCCCGACTTGGTCAGCAGCCCCGCGTCCATCTGCTTCGCCCGGCGCAGCAGCTCGAGGGCCCGCGGGTAGCGGCCGCCCGGCCGGGCCAGGCGGTACAGCCGGGCGATTGTCTCGAGGTTGTGGTTCAGGATATCGGGCTTTGCATCGACGACGATCCGGAGGGCGGTCTCGCTCCCCTTGAAATCCGGGATCAAGACCTCCACCGAGGTCTCTGGGCTTCGCGCGCGGATCGCGGCGATGCACTCCGCGAACAGCTCGGCGCCACCGTTGGAGAGATCGTCCCGGTCCACGCTGGTGATCACCACGTGCTCGAGCTCCAACCGGCCCACCGCCTCCGCGAGGCGGACGGGCTCGTCCTGGTCGAGCGGCGCCGGCGTGCCATGGGCGACCGCGCAGTACGCGCAGTTCCGCGTGCATACGTCGCCCAGGATCATGAAGGTCGCGGCGCGATGCTCCCAGCACTCGCCGATGTTCGGGCAGTGCGCCTCCTCGCACACCGTGTGGAGCCTGAGACCGCGCATCAGCTGCCTGAGGGCGATGTAGTTCGGGCCGCCGGGGGCGGAGACCTTGAGCCAGGCCGGCTTGCGCGGCGGGCTCGCGGGCGCGCCAATGGCGCTGCGGGAGGTTATCTGAACCAGCGAAGCGGCCATGGCGCGTGTGAAAATAGCGGCTTGCCAAAGCTCATGGTAGGCCGTCTTTCAAACGCCGCAGCTCCTCCTCGAGCTCCGTCGTCGTGCTGAGCATTCCGTCGGCGATATCGGCGAGCTCCTCCGCCTCCTTCCACTGCCGCTCCAGCTCTTCGACCTCGGCGCGCTCGTCCACGGCCATTTCCAGCGCGAGTCGCCGCTCGGGCGCGAGACTGCGCAGGGTGAGCTCGCGGCGCGCGACGTCACGGATCAACCGGTCCGGCCCCCCGACGTCTTCTACCAGGCGCGCCGCATCTTCGGCGCGCTGACGGCCGCGGCGTGTCAGGCTCAGGTAGGTCAGGCCCTGCTGCAACGCCGCCTGGGCGTCGCGACCGACGAGCAATGCGCCTTCGGAGCGGCACTTCGGGCAGCTCAAGATCAGGCCGAGACCGGACTGGGACTCGGGGACGACACGGGCATGCGCGAGGTGGCGGGCCGTGACGTGCATGACCGCGCCGCAGCGCTCGCAGATCGGGGGCTCGACGAGGCCGAGGCGGCGGCGTCCCACCATCCCCGTGTAGATCGATCGGGCGATGTTCGGCATGTTCCACACGAACACGCCGACCGATCCGCCGGCCGCCACGTTCACCGCGACGGCGAGCCCGACCGCTGCAACCGTCAGCGGCACCACGAACCTGAGCTGCTCGCGCTGGCGTGCCCGAAGACGCTCGCCGTAGCGCCAGGTCGCGAGCTCTACGCGTGGCGGCTTCCCGACGCGTACGAAGTCGTAGCCGCGCCAACGGACGAGCGCCACCTGCTCGGTCGCCGCGGCGACACGGCCCTCCCGCGCCGCGCGCGCCAGCGCTTCGATCTGCTCGAGCCGGTCGTCGAGGGGCGCGAGGTTCCAGCGGGCGCACTTGGGGCAGATCACCCACAGCCGGCCTTTCCACTCGTCGAACGCCAGCCGCCGCCCAACGCCGAGCCCTGAAGGCCCGCCGTCGCCGTCCAGCTTACCGCTGCAGAACGCACAAGTCCGGTACATAACGAGATCGTCGCAAGTCCCACGTCGCACGTCGCACGTAATAAACGACGCCCGAGCTATAAGGTATACGCATAACGTGTGACGTGTGACGTGCGACATGCATCATGCCGCAAACCGCTCCACGCGCAACGGGGTGATGTCCACGTCCGTCTCGCCGCGCGTGATCAGGTCGGCGATCACTTCGCCCGTCAGTGCGGCGAGGAGGATGCCATTGCGACCGTGGCCGGCGGCGTACCACAGCCGGGCGATCTCCGGGTCCGGACCGATGATGGGCCGGCCGTCGGGGGTCACGGGCCGGAGCCCGGCCCACATCCGCTGCACCGCGACCCCCTGGCTCGCCAGCGCGGGGAGCAGCCGCACGGCTCCCCGGAAGATCTGCGCGAGTCCATCGTTCGTGACGCGGCAGTCGAATCCCGCCCGTTCCATGGTGCTCCCCAGCACTGCGTCGGCGCCGCGTGCGAGCACGTAGCCGTGGTCATGATACAGGATGGCGCGGGGCGTGCCCGCCGGCCAGGTCGTCGCCGCCATTTGACCGCGGACGGGCTCCACCAGGAGCGGGTGCGGCAGTCCCGAGACGCGCGGCGACCAGACGCCGGCCGCGAGCACCACGTGTTCCGAGGCCGTCCTGCCGCTCGCGCTTACGACGCCCGTCGCGCAGCCATCCGCAGTCTCGACCGCCGTGACGGCCTCGGCCCGGAGCGTTGAGCCCAGGCGGCGGGCGTCGGCGAGACAGGCGCGGGTGAGAGCCTGGGGGTCGACCGCCCCGTCTTCAGGCGCAAACAAGGCCCCGGCGCAGGCTGGCGCCGCTCCCGGCCAACGCTCGTGGACTTCGTCCGCCTCCAGCCAGTCGCAGCGGAGCCCTGCCTGCCGCTGTTGGGCCGCTGCGTCTTTGAGCCGCTCTGCCTCTGTCTCGTCGAAAGCAAGGGAAGCGATCCCCGGGCGCCAGAAACCGATGGTGATGCCCGTGCTCTCCTGCAGTCTCTGCGCGAGCGGCTCGTACATATCGCGCGCTCGGACCGAGAGGGCCAGCAGGACGTCGTCCCCGGCTTCGATCTGGGGCGCGAGC
>DATDFP010000376.1:0-5185 GCA_036522535.1 Gemmatimonadales bacterium | reverse complement strand
CCGGGCTGGCGCGCAAGGGCCGCATCGCGCCCGGGTGCGACGCCGACATCGTGCTGTTCGATCCCGACGCGCCGTTCACCGTGGAGCCGGCGCGGCTGCGCCAGCGGCACCCCATCACGCCGTACGCGGGGATGACGCTCTACGGGGTCGTGCGGCGGACGTTGGTGCGGGGAATCTGCGTGTACGATGGGGGAGAGTTTCCGGTGGGCGGGGTCGGGAAATGGGTGCGATGATTCTGTGTCACACCCTACCCGTCTTCCGTCGCCAGGCCGAAACCTGGGCTCGGCACGCGAGGTGTAGGGGCGCAGCATGCTGCGCCCCTACATCGAGCGCCAGCAGGGCATCTCCGAGCCCGCCCTTCAGGGCGGGAATGTGATGCGCGATGGCCTGATCGACCTGGCCGCCGCGCGGGCCGGCGGCCGGGCGCTCGTCGCGAGCGACGAATTCTTCGCGCCCAAGGAGAATCTGCTGAAGCCTGGGCGCGGCGTGTTCATCGAAGGCAAGTACACCGACCGCGGGCATTGGATGGACGGATGGGAGACGCGACGCCGGCGTGGGGCGGGCTACGACTGGTGCATCATCCGGCTCGGCATTCCGGGCGTGATCCGCGCGATCACCGTGGACACGAACCATTTCCGTGGCAACCATCCGGCGGAGTGCTCGTTCGATGGGGCAGAGCTTCCAGGCGCCTCGAGCGCGCGGCTGGAGCGCGACGTGCGCCGCAAATTCGCCGAGCTGTTGCCCCGCTCGCCGCTCGTGGGCCACACCGAGAACGAGCTTGCGATCCGGAGCGAGGGCAGGTTCACGCACGTGCGGCTCAACATCTATCCCGACGGCGGCGTCGCCCGACTGCGCGTCTGGGGAGAAGCGCGCCCCGACTGGCGGCGGATCGCGGCGCGAGGCCGTCTCATCGACCTCGCCGCCGTGCAACACGGCGGACTGCCGGTCGCGACCAGCGACCAGTTCTTCAGCGGGCCGCTGAACCTGATCATGCCGGGCCGGCCGCGCAACATGGCCGATGGCTGGGAGACCCGGCGCCGCCGCGGGCCCGGGCACGATTGGGTCGTGCTGCGACTCGGGGCCCGTGGCGTCATCGAGCGCATCGAGCTGGACACGACGTATTTCAAGGGCAACTTCCCCGAGAGCGCCGGCCTCGAGGGATGCGACGCGCCGCACCTCCTCACCGGCGCGGCCCCACCGCCCGATGCGGCGGAATGGCGCGAACTGGTGCCCCAGACCAAGCTCCGGCCGGACGCGCCGCACCGCTTCCGCGTCGCGAACAGAGCGCGTCTCCTCCCCGCGACGCACGTGCGGCTGAACATCTACCCTGATGGCGGGGTGGCGCGGTTGCGGGTTTGGGGACGACCGGTCGATCGTGAGGACTCGCATCGTTGATGCCGCAAGTCCGTCCGTCGTTGGGTTATGAGGGACTTTCAGTCCCTGTTACAACGCGGGCGGATCTCATAGCTCCCGCGTACGGCGAGCACGAGCATCGTGCTTCAGACGCGAGGTGGAGTCCGGCTTTCAGGACGGGCGCATGGGCAGGGGCATCGCCGAGCACCTGAACTCTGTCCCCGAGGAGGAGGCTCGAGCGGCGTTGATTCGCTGCTGCGGCGCTCGACGCTGGGTGGAGCAGATGCTCGCCGCCCGCCCGTTCGCGAGCGACGCGGAGCTGCTCGAGTCCGCCGAGCGCATCTGGTGGGCCTTGGGGCGCGAGGACTGGCTGGAAGCCTTTGCGGGGCACCCCCGCATCGGCGCTCGGACCACCGACCGGGCGGCACGTCGCGAGCAGGCCGGGGTGGAGGGAGCCACGGCCGCGACGCGCGCTGCACTCGCCCTGGGGAACCGCGCCTACGAGGAGCGGTTCGGGCACGTTTTCCTCCTCTGCGCCACGGGCAAGACCGCCGGCGAGATGCTCGGCGCGCTGCGCGACCGACTGGCGAACGACCCGGCGACCGAGCTACGGATCGCGGCGGGGGAGCAGGCGAAGATCACCCGGCTCCGGCTGGAGGCACTGGCGGCCTCATGAGCGGAATCACGACCCACGTCCTTGACACCACGCAGGGACGGCCCGCCGAGGGCGTCGCCGTGTCGCTTGCGCGCAAGAGCGGGAACGGCTGGACCGAGCTGGCTCGGGCCTCCACGGACGCCGGCGGCCGCGTCGGCAACCTGCTCCCGAAGCAGGTGAAGGATCCTGCCGGTACCTATCGCCTGCGCTTCGACGTGGGGGCGTACTTCGCGACTCAGGTAGGGGGCGACGCGCTGTTCTACCCGTTCATCGACGTCGTGTTTGTGATCCGCGACGCGGAGCACTACCACGTGCCGCTCCTCGTGAGCCCGTTCGGCTACACCACCTACCGCGGCAGCTGAGCGCGCGTGGCCGCCCACCTTGGCGAGTGGGTCAACCTCGCGCTCCGCTGGGTTCACGTGGTCACGGGCGTCGCGTGGATCGGGACATCGTTCTACTTCAACTGGCTGAACAGCCGCCTGGCGCCACCTGAGCTTCCCGAGCCGGGGGTGGCGGGGGAGCTCTGGTCGGTGCACGGCGGCGGGTTCTATCGCGTCGTGAAGTACACCGTCGCCCCCGGGAGCCTGCCCCGCACCCTGCACTGGTTCAAGTGGGAGGCCTATGCCACCTGGTTGAGCGGGATCGCGCTCCTCGTCCTCATTTATTACCTGGGAGCGGGGGTCTATCTCATCGACGCCCGGGTCGCGGGACTCGGGAAGGGCGCGGCCGTGGCCATCGGACTCGCTACGCTCGCGATCGCCTGGGTCGTGTACGATCTCCTGTGCCGCTCGCCGCTCGGGAAGGAGCCACTCGCCCTTGCTGTGGCGCTGTTCCTCCTGGGCGTCGCCATGGCGTGGGGCCTCACCCGGCTCCTGAGCGCTCGCGCGGCGTATATCCACGTGGGGGCGGCGCTCGGGACCATCATGGCGGCGAACGTGTTCCGCGTGATCATCCCGTCTCAGCGCGAGATGGTCGCCGCCATGGCCAAGGGGCGCTCCCCGAACGCCACGCTTGGCAGGCAGGCCGCCCTCCGCTCGCTTCACAACAATTACTTCACGCTCCCCGTCCTGTTCGTCATGGTGAGCAGCCACTACCCCATGACCTACGGCCATCGGCTGAGCTGGCTCGTGCTGGCCGGACTCACGCTCGTGGGCGTGGCGACGCGGCACTGGTTCAATCTGCGGAACCAGGGGTGGCTAGGGCCGGGGGGGCGGGCCCGCCCGAACGCCTGGCTCCTCCCCGGAGCGGCGGGTGCGATGGTAGCGCTGGCGCTCGTCACGGCGCCGCGCGGGGGCGACGAGGCGGCGGACGGGAACGCGTCGTTCGCGGACGTGCGCGTCATCGTCGCACGCCGCTGCGCGCCGTGCCACTCCGCGGTGCCTACCTTTCCAGGGTTCATCGGGGCGCCGCGGGGTTTGATCCTCGACACGCCGGACGACATCCACGCACAGCGCGAGCGCATCCTGGCTGCAGCGGTGACGACGCGCGTCATGCCGCTGGGCAACGTGACGGGGATGACGGAAGAGGAGCGGGTGCAGCTCGGCAACTGGATCCGGGCGGGGGCGCGGCTTCGTTAGGTGAGCGGTGAGCGGTGAGCGGGACAGGCGTCCGCGGCGTCCGAATTGCCGCTACCGCTCACCGCTTACCTCTCACCGCTTACCGCCTCAGGGCCAGCCGCACGTCTCGCGCAGGTCGTCGTAGAGTAACCTTGCCATCACACCGCGGCGATAGTGCGCCGTGGAACGGATGTCGTCGATGGGCGACACGTCGCGGTCGATCGCGGGCAGCAGGTCGTCAGGACTGCGCACCGGCGCCCGCTCTTCCAGTAGCCGCTCGATCGCGGGACAGCGCCGGACGGTGGGCGCCACGCTGGCCGCCACGACGCGCCAACCGGCCTCGGACTGGGTCACCGCGAGTCCCAGCTTCGCGATCGCCTGTGCCCGGCGCGAGCCCACCTTTTCGAAGACGCCGTACGAATAGCGTCGCCGCGGGATTCGGATCGCGACGACGAGCTGGTCGAATCGGCGCCGCATTTCCTTGTAGCCGAGGTAGAACCGGTCGAGCGGCACTTCCTCCCGGGCGCCCAGCGACTCGAGCACCACGATCGCGTCATATGCCATCAGCGCCGGGACGCCGTCTGCGGCGGGGGAGGCGTTCACAATGTTGCCTGCCCAGGTGCCGCGTGCCTGGATTTGAATCGCCCCCACCTGACGGGCGGCTTCCACGAGCAGCGGAAACTCCTCCCGCACGCGGCGTTCCTGAATGACGTCCCAGTACGTGGTGAGCCCGCCCAGTATCAGTTCGTCCGCGGTCCAACGCAGCGGCTTGAGGGCGGTGAGCGCCGAGAGATCGAGGTAGGTTTTGCGGTGCTCCTCGAGCCGCTCGGGCCACTGGACCAGGAGATCGGTGCCGCCGGCGATGGGCACCGCGTTTCCGCCGTGCGATGCGAGCAGCCCCAGCGCCTCCCGCTCGCGGCGCGGCAGCAGCACAGTCACGCCCGCTCTCCGAGCAGCACGCGGATCGAGTCGACGATCCCGTCGTAGCCGGTACAGCGACACAGATTGCCGGCCATGAGCTCACGAATCGTGTGCGTCGCGAGAAGCTCGCGGTGCCCAGAGACCCACATAGCGGTCATGACGACGCCCGGGGTGCAGGCGCCGCACTGGGTGGCGCCGGCGCGCTCGAACGGCGTGAGGGCGCGGGGGTCGAGCGCCTCGACGGTCTCCACACGCCGGCCACGCACCTGGTAGGTGGGGACGAGGCACGAGTTCACGGGGAGGTCGTCCAGATACACGGTGCACGCCCCGCACTCGCCCTCGCCGCACCCCTCCTTCGTGCCCGTGAGGCCGAGGCTATAACGGAGCGTGTCGAGCAGCCGCTCGGCGGGGTCGATAGCGACGGATGTGGGGACGCCGTTGAGGGTGAACGCGATGGAGAGTGTCGTTGTCCACCTCCCCTCAGTGCGGAATGTGGAATGTGGAATGCGGAATTGATCGACGAGCCTCGACTACGCGGCTCGAACTCCCATTGCTATTCCGCATTCCGCACTCCGAATTCCGCATTCATGGAAGCTGGCTGGCGCACGCTCGCACGTTCGGGTAAGAGCTCCATGAGGCGCTCTGGAGTTAGTGGGATCATTCGCGGGTCCGCGCCGGTGGCAGCCGCGACGGCATTCAC
>DATDFP010000375.1:0-4080 GCA_036522535.1 Gemmatimonadales bacterium | reverse complement strand
TCCACACCGTGGAGAGGTCGCCGAGCCGGTACAGCTTCATCCCCGGCGACACCGCCTGGCCCGCCACGACCGCTTTCTCGAGCACGACGCCGTCGAACGGGGCCGTGAGCGCGAGCGTCTTCGTCACCTCGCCGGCGCGCTCGAGCCGCTCGATCTGCTCCGCCGAGATATCCCAGTTCACGAGCCGGCGGCGCGCGGCTTCGAGCAGCGCCCGGGCGTTGCGCCAGGCTTCCGTCTCGCTCGAATCGAGCGAAGTAGCGAGCCGGCGGGCGGTGAGCAGCTCCTCCTGGGCCGCGACCAGCATCGGGCTGTACAGCGTGAGCAGCGGCTGGCCGCGCCGCACAGCCACCCCCGTCGCGTCCACGAAGAGGCTGTCCACGAACCCGTCGATCTTGCTGGTCACGTCGGCGAGCCGCGACTCGGCCGGCGCGATCTGCCCCACTGTGCGCACGGTCCGCTCGAGGGGCCCGCGCTGCACCACTGTGTAGGTCACGCCGATCGCCTGCGTCTGAGCCGCTGTGAGGCGCACCGGCTGGCGCAGCGCGGCGGTGTCGCGGGCCGCAGGAGCCGCGCCCGAGATGTGGGCGTGCTCATCCGGGGACATGCCCGCCATCGCCCGCGACTCCGACTTGCCGCGGCAGCCTGCGAGCGCCAGGATGGCCAGGGTCAGCATCGCGATCGTCCGGTTCATGGCCTTCCCTCCAGCGGCTGCCCTGCCAGCGCCTCCAGCTCTCCCACGGCCTGGTGGTAATCGGCGATCAACCGGTAGGTCTCGGTCTCGTAGCGGTTGACGGTCATCTGGTTGTCGATCAGCTGCATGAACGTGACGCGTCCGACGCGGTAGCCGGCGAGCGACGCCTGCACGGCGGCCCGGGCCTGCGGCAGGATGCTGGTGCGATACAGGCGCGCGAGATTCCGGTCCCGCACCGCGCGCGCATGCGTCTCGATGACCCGCGCCGTCGTCTCATTGCGGAGGTTGGCGAGCTCCGCCTGCGACATTTCCCGCATCGCCGCCATCTGGCGGCGCAGCGCCAGCTGCTTCGAGCCGGCGAAGAGCGGGAGGTTCACCCCGACCATGAGGCTCATCATGTTGGGGAAGGCCGGTCGCTGCTGATACTGGACGCCGACCTGAAAGTCGGGATACAGCTCGCGGCGCGCGGCCGAGAGGGAAGCCTCGGCGGCGGCGACGCGCTCGCCCCCGGCGGAGAGCGCCGGACGCGTGTCGAGCGCCCGCGCGACGAGCGAGTCCACCGGGGGCAGATCGGCCCCGGGCTCGGGGAGCTCCAGCGCCCCGACGGGACTCGCCGCATCGCGGCCAAGCAGCGCGTCGAGTCGCGCCGCGCTAGCGACCCGCTCCTGCGCCATACGGGTGATGTCCTCGGTCATGCGCGCCACCTCTACCTGGGCGCGCAGTACGTCCTGCTGCGCCGCCGAGCCCACGGCGTACATGGTGGTGCTGACGTCGAGGAACTGGCGCAGCAGCGCCTGGGTCCCGCGCATGACCTCGAGCGCGCGGTCAGCGTACGCAACGTCGTAATAGGCCATCCGCACCTGGGCCGCGAGCATGCGCGCCTGCTCATCGGCATCGGCGCTCGCCGCGCGGGCGGTGTGCCGGGCGGCCGCGCGCGCGCCCCCCAGTTTCCCCGGCCAGGGTAGCGTCTGCATGAGCTGCAGCTGATTCATCGTCATCGGGTCCACGGTGGACCCGAACTCGGATGCCATGCGGTTCATCAGGCCGAATTGCAGCTCTGGATCGGGAAGCGCGCCGGCGGGCCCAACGCGCTCGGCGGCCGCCCTGGCCGAGAAGCCCGCGGACTTGAGCATCGGGTTCACCTCGAGCGCGATGCGCACCGCCTCCGCGAGCCGCAGGGTATCCCCGGTCGCCGCGGTATCTTGAGCAGACGCGCGACTTGCCGTCCCGCCCATCAAGGCGAGCGCACACAGGGCAACATGTTGGAATCGCATACCTCTCCTCGCTCCAGCCAAGAGAGCCTCGAACTAGGGGCCCGGCCCGCGCCACAGCGGCGCGTCAGGGCACACTACGCACACTACGCTTGGGAGAGGCTAGGCTTGCGGCGGAGGAGAAAGCGGAGGAATCGGATCGCCGGCGTGGAGCGAGGACGCCGCTGGTGGGGTGACACGCTGAGCAGCGGGCGCCGTCAGCGTGATCGCAGTTTCGGGAATCCCGGTGACCGACGGGCCGCAGATGGCGCCGTCGGCGCACGGCACGTGCTGCGAGACGCCCGGCGCAACGAGCTGCGACGCGCCGGGCATTCGCGTCTCATGACAGGGCGTCCGCGAGCGCTCGGCCACACGGCACAGCGCCGGCGATGCCAGCGGACTGAGCTGGAGCACCAGGGCGAGGGCGGCGGCGAACCGGGATCCCGTCATCGTAGCGCAGCTCAGTGTGATTCGCTCGGGTTCATCATCTGGCGGTGCTGCTGCATCCAGGCCTGCATCGAGTCGGCCCACGTGCGGATCTTGGCGCGCTGGGCGTCCGTGAGGACCTGGCGAGCCTGCACGGCCGAGGTGAGCATGGTCCAATGGGCCTTGCCCATCGCGTTGTGCGCCGCCTGAAAGTGCGTCTTGAGCGCGGTCGTGTCCGGCCTGGGGGCGTTTGCCGTCTCGTCCAGTTCCTTCATGTGCGTCTGCGCTTCGGTTGTGGCGGCCTCGAACGTGGCTTTCGAACCGTCGCGCAGCGCGGTGAGGCGATTGACTTGATCGGCGGTGAGCCCAAGCGACTCCCGGCGGGCCAGCAGGTGTTGCGGCGTGTACAGCATCATCGTCGCCATCGCGGGCCCCATCTCCCGCATCATGGAGCTGCCCATCATCATGCCTGGCATCATGCCCGGCCCCATCATGGCATGCCCCGAGGTGTCGGGCTTCGCAGGCTGCTGCGCCGCGAGCGGCGCCGCGGCGAGCGCGACCACGGCCAGCAAGGACTGACAGTTCATCGGACCTCGCTCCGCCAAAGTTGTCCTAATACTAACGCACCGGCGCGCTGAACGCCGCATGAGGTAGGGATGAAGAAATCCCCCGCGGAGCGTTGGCGCCGCGGGGGACCGTTCCCTCCGCCTGTTGGCCTTACTTCAGGGCCTTCTGCGGGGGGACTTCCACTTTGATCAAGTGGGGCTTCGCCGCCTCCTCCTTCGGCAGGGTGATCGTCAGCAAACCGAGCTCATAGATCGCCTTGATCTTCTCCGGGGCGACCGTCGCCGGCAGCGTGAACGTCCGCTCGAACGTCCCGTAGGTCCGCTCATAGCGATGGACCTTCTCCGCCTTCTCCTCGGCCACCTGCTCCTTCGTGCCCTTGATCGTCAGGAGGTTGCCCTCCACGAAGATCTTCACGTTCTCAGGTTTCACACCGGGCACTTCGGCCACGAGGCGGATGAACTCGGGCTCCTCGAAGATGTCCACGAGCGGCAGCCAGGCGGCCGTCGCAGGCTCACCGATCTTCCAATCGAACGCCGTGAACGGCTCGTTGAAGATCCGTCCCATCCGGCGCTCGAGCTGATACAGGAGATCCAGCATCGGATCCCGCACGGGCTTCGCCACCCCGAACATATCGCTCGCCTCCTTTCATGTGTGCAGAGAACCTACCACCGCGGCCGTGAGGGGCAGGTGAAAGCAGGGTGAGAGTTTCGAGCGAAAACCTTCACGCTCAACGCGTCGGGATCGCCGTCCCGTGACACGCGGTGCACATCTGGGGGTTCTTCTTGATCAGGCGGTTCGGGTCGAAGCCGGGGCCGTGCGGGTCGATGCGACGGCCGCCCAGCGCCGAGTGACAGGTGAGGCAGTCGCGCTCGGCATGGCAGCTCACGCAGGATTCGAGGCTCTGGCGGGCCGCGCCACCGTGGCCCGCGAGGAAGAACTGCCGGCCGTCGTGATACCCGGAGAGCAGGGGGAGGCTCTGCGCGACGAGCCCCGAGCGCTGATGGCAGGCTGCGCAGAAAGAGCCGGTGTTGTGGCAGTCGCTGCAGGAGGCCTCGCGCGCGTAGGCTGCGGCGGGATGGCGCGCCAGGAAGCCGGACGGGTGGTACGCCGCGGCGCGCGCGGCGTCGGGCCGGTGGCACTCGAGGC
>DATDFP010000374.1:0-23957 GCA_036522535.1 Gemmatimonadales bacterium | reverse complement strand
ACGCGGCGTCGCTGCGTCAGCCTTGCGGCCATTGCGCAATATTCCCCACTGCTGCCTCCCGTAGGAGTCTGGGCCGTGTCTCAGTCCCAATGTGGCTGGCCATCCTCTCAGACCAGCTACCCGTCGTCGCCTTGGTGGGCCGTTACCCCGCCAACAAGCTGATAGGCCGCGAGGCCCCCCGTCGGCGCAACCTTGCGGCTGCTTTCCTCACCCAGGGATGCCCCCGGGAGAGGATATGCGGTATTACCCGGCCGTTGGGCCGGCTATCCCCCACCGTCGGTCAGGTTCCTCACGTGTTACGCACCCGTCTGCCACTGAACCTGGAGTTGCCCCCAGATCCCGTACGACTTGCATGTGTTAGGCACGCCGCCAGCGTTCGTCCTGAGCCAGGATCAAACTCTCCAATGAATGAAGAATCCGAACAGCTCGTACCGAACGACTAGTGTTCAGTGTGTCGTCCGAATCACGTCAGAGTTGAAACCCCATGGCGCCACGCGTCTGACCGCGCGACGCTCGTATCGGGGCCGCACTCCACACGCTCGACCATCAATTCTCAAAGAGCGGACAAAACGTTCTGCGATAGACACTCATCCTAACCGCGGTCCCGGACCGGCGTCAAGGGGCAAGCCAGCCGCCCGCCTCAAGCCGCAAGCCCCAGGACCCCGCGAAAACCGCTCCAAGACACCCTCCCTCCGCCCCTCCGCGCTCACAGCGCCACCTGCAGGCGCGCGTAGTAGAAGCCGCCGTTCATCCCGAACTGCGTGACGCGCCGGCTGTAAACGAAGCGGCCGAAGCTGACGTTCGCCGGCCGCACCTGCGGGTCCGGGAACGTGTTAAAGATGTTGTCCCCGCCGATCGCGAGCCGGACGCCCCGCTGGAGCTCGTAAGAGAGGTCGAGGTCGAAGAGTGTCTTCGCGTCGAACCGCTCGTCGTTGGCCAGGCCGCTCGGGTTCCGATAGAAGATCGTTCCGTAGTAGGTGGCCCGGGCGAGCCCGGCGAAACGCCCCCGGGCGTAGCGTGTCGTGAAGCCACCCTTCTCCCGCGGGAGCGCGTCCTCGAGCCGGTTCCGGTCCTCGCGGTTCAGCAGGATGTTGCGGACCGCGGCGAGGTTCCCGGTGGTGAACGTATCGGCCATCGCCTGTGGGACGTTCACCCGAAGGACCTCGGTCTTGGTAAAGTTCGCGGACCCGGTCAACGAGAGCGTGCCGCCGGCGAGGTTGCGGCTGTGCGTCACGACGACGTCCAGCCCGATGGTGCGCGTGTCCACGGCGTTCGTGAAGAATTGCGCGGTTGTGACACCGAGCCGCTGGAACGGCGCGAGCAGCCGCCGGACGACCGCGCCGACGGCGGGGTTGGAGCTCTGGAACTGGCTCGACAGCACGATGCGGTCGTCGATGGTGATGCGATAGCCGTCCGCCGTGAGCGACCAACTGCTCGCGGGCCGTACGACCAGGCCGAGGCTCAAGTTGACCGAGCGCTCCTCCTTGAGCGGCGGCACGCCGAACGTTTGCGTCACCCGGCTTTCGTTGTTGCTCGTGAGGATGCGGTTCGGCACCAGGTTCCCGCTCGCGTCGATCACGAATTGGTTGCTCACGTTGTTGAACCACGCCTGACCGAGCGAAGGAGCGCGGAACCCCGTGCTCGCGGCCGCCCGCAGCCCGAGCGCGGGCACGACCTGAAACCGGGTGGCCACCTTCCAATTGAAGGTGCGGCCGAAGTCGCTGTAGTCCTCGAGCCGCCCGCCCAGATCGAGCAGGAGGCGCTCGCTGACCTGGCTCTCGAACCCGCCGTATGCGCTGAGGCTGTTGCGCGTGCGGTCCACCTGGTTCGAGGGCTGGAACCCCGGGAACACCTGAGCGCCGGGCTCCTTGGGCGCGCCCGACGACGTCGTGTCGAAGTCGATCCCGGGCCGCGTCCCGCCGTTGCCGAGCTGCCAGGAGGCGTCCTCGCCCGCTTCGATCCGATACTCCTCCCGGCGGAACTCGGCGCCCGCCACGAACGAGAGAGAGCGCAACCCGCCCCAGGCGCCGAGCGGCCGCACGACGTCGAGGTTGCCGACCGTCTGTCCGAAGGACAAGCGGCCCGCGTCGAAGGTGGTGGGGCTGGCGGCCCCCATCGAGGCGTTGTCCGAGTTGTCGACGAAGAAGTGGAACGCGTTGCGGCCCTGGGTGACGCTGAAGTCCACATCCCACGCGTTCACGCTACCGCGCACGCCGGCGGCCGCCGCGTGGTCGTCGATGATCGTGTGGATGTCCGGGAGAAAGCCGAAGGGGTACAGCTGAGGCACCACGCGCCCCGGCTGGTTCGGCAGGCGAAAGAAGCCGGCCGAGAGGCCGTCCCGGTGTCCGAGGCCGCCGAAGCTGTAGAACTCGGCCGTCTCGCCGAGCGGGACGACCGTGTTGTAGAACGCCATCCCCTCCCTCGCCGCGCTCTGCCCGACACGCATCGTGAAGTCCTGGCGCGTGAGCCCGTGCCGTCCGAGCGAGTCCTCGTCGATTGCCCGCAGGGAGTCGGTATACGGCACGTTGTCCGGCACCCAAATGGGACCCGAATAGGGCGCCGCCCGGCTGGTCGCCCCGCGGTTGAGATACTCCGCGGTCACGTTGAAGAAGCCGCGGTCCGCGATCGCGAAGCCGTAGTTGGCATCGGCCTTGACCTGATCGCCATCGTGGTGATCGGTCAGGTCCGAGAAGGCGCCCCCGCCCGGCGTCGAGCCCACGGCGCTACTCACCTCCAGACGTTCGGTTTGGCGCTTCAGCACGATGTTGATCACGCCGGCGATGGCGTCCGAGCCATACTGCGCCGATGCGCCGTCGCGCAGCACCTCGATGCGCTCGATCGCGGCCGCGGGGATCGCGTTCAAGTCCACGCCCACCGTGCCCCGGCCGAACGTGCCGTTCACGTGGACGAGCGCGCTCGTATAGCGCCGCTTTCCGTTGACCAGCACGAGGACCTGATCGGGGCCGAGCCCGCGCAGGCTCGCCGGATTGACCTGGTCCGAGCCGTCGGCGATCGTCTGGTGGGACGCATTAAAGGAAGGGGCGAGCGTGGCGAGCATCTGGTTCACTTCCGTCTGGCCGGTCTCGGTCATTTCCTGCGCCGAGATCACGTCGACCGGCACCGGCGTTTCGGTAGCGGTGCGGGAGGTGCGTGCGCCGACGACGACCACTTCGTTGAGAGCGAGCGGCGTCGCCACGAGCGTGAAGTCGGCGGTGACGGCCTGGCCCGCAGCCACCGTGAGGCGCTGCTCCGCCGCGTCGTAGCCGATGAGCCGCGCGCGCACGATGTGCGTGCCCGGCGGCACGCTCAAGGAGTACCTGCCCTGCGCGTTGGTCAGGACGCCTCGCGCAGTTCCGGCGATCACGACGCTCGCGCCCGCCAGGGGCACGGCGCCCTGGGCCGCGACGACGGTGCCGCTCACCGTGCCGTTTTGCTGAGCGGCGACGCCGGCGTTCCCAAGCAGGGTCCCTGCCGAGAGCAGGCAAACGAGTTTCGGCGTCACAGGCAGCTCCCGGACGATGAAGCTGTCGGCCGCTGATGGACTTGGCAATGCCTGGCAGGAATGCCCGCGGAGAGGCAGATTGGGGCGGTGCCACCGTCCCTCTCTTCGGGCGATCAGCGCGAGCGTACCGATCGGCGCAACCTGCTCGATCGGCGCAGCGGGATCGATCAGCGCTCGGGTGAACGCCGTTTGGCGCCAGTCACGGCCAAGCCCGAGCGGCGTGCGGGACCCGACCGCCGCGCGGGCGTGGATCGGCGCAAGCCCAGCGTGCGGCGCAGCGTGCTCGAGCGACGCGGACCCGAGAGCATCGCCGAGCACATCCGCAACGCGCTCCAGTTGCTCGCCAGCGTGGCGGACTCCGGGACGCTCGACCTCGAGCAACTGCGCGACCTCGACGCGGCAATGTTCCGGCTACGCTTCGCCGTCGATCGGCTGGAGCGGGCTGCCGACCAGAGAGGGTGCTGAAAAACCCCTGAAGAGTCCCGACGTGGATTGAGGCGATGCGCCCGGGAGGATTCGAACCTCCGACCAACAGCTTAGAAGGCTGCTGCTCTATCCACCTGAGCTACGGGCGCGTGACGGCGCTGCAACAACTTACTACGCCACGCAGCACCTCCAAAGGATCCCTCTCTCCAGTCTCGACCGCCGCGCTGAGGGCAAGCATACCGGTGGACGGCCTCTGTCTTCTGCAGGGTGGTAAAAAGACGCCCCGAAGACCGCCGACGTGGGGCGATTGGACGCCCTAAAGGGCGCCCTCGGCCCGAGCGCGTGGTGAAGGACGCTCGGTGACGCCTGGGCTCTGGCTCGTCTGGGCCCGGGCGCCTATGATGGAACCGGTGGCGCGACATGACTTTCGAGCAGGAGGCCAGCCACGACCGTGTCCGAGATGACCACCACGACGGCGTCGCTCACCCGCAAGCCGCTGGACGAAGAGATCGACGTGTACGGCCTCACCCACGTCGGCAAGGTCCGCAAGGTGAACCAGGACCATTTTCTGCTCGCCTCGCTGCGTAAGCGGATGGAGGTCCACCTCACAAGCCTGCCCGACGTGGACCAACTGCAGTCGGCGGACGACCGGCTGGCGTTCCTCGCGATGATCGCCGACGGCGTCGGTGGCGGCGAGAAAGGCGGTGTGGCGAGCCGGCTGGCGCTGGAGCAGATCACACAGTACGTGAGCCAGAGCCTGCGGTGCTACTACGGCTCCGACGCCCGGGAAGCCTCGTTCATTGACGTGCTGCAGCAGGCGGCGATGCAAACCCACGCAGACGTGCTACGACACGCGGCCGAGGATCCGGACCTGAAGGGCATGGCGACGACCCTGACGGTGCTGATCGGGGTGTGGCCCTGGGCCTATGTGCTGCAGGTCGGGGATTCGCGCCACTACCTGTACCGCGAGGGCGAGCTGTTCCGGATCACGCGCGATCAAACGATGGCGCAGGAGCTGTTCGATCAGGGCGTGTTCACGCGGACGGATGCGTTCAACTCGCGGCTGGCGAATGTGCTGTCGAGCGCGATCGGCGGACCCCAAACCGCCCCGGTCGTGACGCGCCTGCAATCGGATTGGCGCAACGTCCACCTGCTGTGCACCGATGGTCTCACCAAGCATGTATCCGACGATCAGATCAAACAGCGCCTCGCCGCGATGACGTGCGCGAAGCAAGCGTGTGAAGACCTGCTCCAGGATGCGCTTGACGGCGGGGGCAGCGATAACATCACCATCATCGTCGGGAGGACGGTGCGGAAGGCCTGACGCCCGACGCGGCCACTCGCCTCACCACGCGCGACGGCGCTGCCTCACGAGGCGCCGGTGGGGTGCTTGCGCCCGGGCTACCGGCGATGGCCCGTCGAGTCATAAGTCAGGACGCGAGTGCGGCCGCTCTGACGTACCTGAACCTCGTACGAGAGCGCCGCGGTGTGCGTCACGCGCTCCACGCGGATGACCACCGCGCCGCCCGCATCGCGCCGCACTGCCGTCCGCACGGCCTGGGGCAAGGAGTCGGCGGGAAGGGTCTCCTCGATCTCGATCGGCTGGCCACTGAGGCCGTAGATCAGATCGCGCCGCATCGGGCCGTCCTGGCTTTCCAGTTCATAGACGACTTCCCCGTTCCGGAGCTCCCGGCTGACGTGGAGGATCGCGGCATGGGGGTACGCGTGGCGAAACGTGGTCTTGATCGCCGGCGGGAGCGCGGTCGAGTCCTGGGCGACGGCGGGCGCAGCGTTGGCAGCCAGCACCAGTACCGAGAAAAGGATAGCAGAATATCGGCTGTTCACAGCGACTCCCTGGAAGGCGCCCCCGTCAGAACGAGAACATGATGCCGACTTCGGGGGCGAAGCCGGTCGCGTTCGTAGTCAAGCCCCACCCGCTGTTGAGCTTCAGGGCGGCGTGCGGGACGAACTGCCACTGGACCTCGGTGAGGAGCGATACCTCGTCGACCTGATTGCCCTCGATGGCCGCGACGACGCGCCACGCGGGCGAGAAACGTCTCAAGTACTCGATCGCGTACTCGCCGGTATCGAAGTTCCCCGTCTCCCGAGAGTATTCCCCCGCTGCGCGCGCCGTCACCGTGCCCCAGCGGAATCCCCGGGTCAGGCCCAATCCGAAAGAGAACTCCCAGTCCTGCGTGCCGATGAGCTTCCGGCTCCGCTGGAACGGGAAGACAGTCTCAAAGAAGGTGAACAGCTCCGGCCGGTTCTCGGTCTCGCGCTGAAAGCGCCAGCGGATTTGCCCCTCCACGTCCCCGAGCCCGGACTCCTCCACCCGGGCCGGCATGGCCGACGTATCGGTCGGCGACTTCCGGAGCTCGGCCGAGATGACGGCCGCTTCGAACTCGAGGGCGAGATCGGGGCCGACGCCGTAACCAAGGAACAGGATTCCCTCGGAGGCGCGGTAGCGGCCGCGGAAGTCCTTGTAGAGACCGTACCCCAACTCGCTCGGCTTGTACTCGCGGTCCGCGTCCCAGTAGTACTCGAAGAAGGGATAGAGGAGCAGCTCCCCTTGGCGGACGTAGGTCCCCAACAGCGACGTGCGGACTCCGGTTCCGCGGTCGCGCAGGCGAAGCGGCGGCTCCTGGGCTTCGAGCGCCCGGGCTGATGGAAGGACGACGAGCGCGCCTGCGAGCGCCACGGTTCTCACGGCCAGCGTCCAGCGAGTCATGACCCCACTCCTTCCCGGCGGGCGTACTAGGACCTCACCCATCTGTGGATGGCGTTCAACAGAAAGACGCCGCCGGCGACCAATACCGCGTCGACGGCTGTAGCGGGCGTATCGAACCTGCCCGCGTCGAACCACTCCTTCAATTGCAGCACCACGAACGCGACCACTGCCGTCTTCAGGGTGCGGACGAGCATATCAGTCCACCCCGTGGGGACGTCGATGCTCAGGAACTGCTTGGAGCTCTCCATCATGGCTCTCCTCTATACGTCATTGTTTCTTGACAATCGTCTCGGAGGGCGGGTGCTTTAAGAACCGCGCGGGGCTCAGCAGGAACTGATCGAACCCGACGCCTTCCATCCCCGCCTGCACGCGGACGGTGACCTCCCCGCCCGTCCGGAAATGAACCAGAGACTCAGACGACTCGCACCCCACCCACGTCCAGCCCTCCCGCGTCGGCCCACGCGCGGTCAGGTAACTCCCCGTGCCCGGCTTGAAGACTTCCTTGTTTGCTTGGTCGACCGCGTCCGAGAATTGCACCCACAGCACGTTCGCCTGCGACTTGCCCTTGGGCGCGCCCACCTTCATGTGGATCCAGCAACGGTAGGGGACGCCGCGCTCGACCCGCACCTGGAAGGTCACGTGAGGGTCGTTCTCGGGGGGAGGGTCGAGCTCGTCTCCGCTGTTGGGAAGTCCGACCATCCTGCCCCCGGGTGAAGCCGGGTCGCTCCAGGCATCGAACTCGGAGAGGGCGCTCGTCGGCAGATCGGACGCGTACACCACGACCTCGGGCGGCGGACTCTGCGGCGTTGGCTTCTGCCCTCCCGCTCGTGTCGAGAGGACGCCCGCTGCGAGGCCGACCACGGCGACGACTCCTGCGGCGTTCATCATGCGCTCCTCAGAAAGTGACCATCGCGTTGAGGCGCAGCCGGTTCTGATACTCGCCAGGTCCCCCGGCAGCCACCCGGTGCGGGCGGTAGAGGTACCAGGTGGCGTTGAAGAGGAAGCCGGCCACCGGGACGGCATCCACCGCGAACGTGTGGATCTCGTAGTTGGTCCCGAGGGTCGTATTGTCGTGCGAGAACGCAGCCAGCACCGCATCGGTCTCGGTCATTGCGTACCCGTAGCGATAGCGGAGGTCGCCTTTCCGCTGGCTGCGGCCGAGGTACACGTCGGCTTGCCAGCCATTGTTGAGGTCCTGCGCCCCCGAGTTGTGGACGTAGTCCCCTACCGCCCGGAGCGGGTAGCGTTCTCCGAACCCGGTGTAATCGACGGCGACCAGGGCGTCGAGCAGATCGAAGTCCGACAGATACGCCTTCCCGCCCGTGGCCATCCGGTTGCTCCGGGTGTCGCCTGCGTCCGCGGTCGCCAGGCTCCGGATGCGGTAGTCGTAGTAGGCGGCCGACCCCGTGATCTTCCACCCCGAGCCCGCCGGGGCGCTCACGGAGAGCTGACCGCCCGCCATGCGGCTGCTGGAGTCGCCCACCTGCTGGTCCACTATGGAATAGACGCCCGTCAGGGTGCTCGTGACCGATTTCTTGTCGCCCACGACGACGTGCCCGGCCACGCCCTGGGGGTTCACGTCTCCATCCCACACCAGTTCGGTGGAGAGAAACGGATTGAGGAATTTTCCGCCGACCACCCCCCAGTGCGGGCGGTTCAACTCGACCGAGGCGGCGTCCAGGCTCACCGCCAGATCGTCGACGAACTTGCTCAGGGTGACGTCGGTGGAGTTCGGGTCGCTCGGGTCGCCGGTGGCGAGCCGTGCGCGCACGATGAGGTCATCGCGCAGTGGGTATGTGACGCCGAGCCGAAACCGGACGACCTCCCGCCCAAGGGACAGCGCACCGTTCCCCGCAGTCGTGTGTTCGTAGCGGAGCCGGAAGTCTCCATTGAAGCGGGGCCCGGGCGAAGTCTGCGCACGCCCCGCACCGACCAAACCGATGGCGAGTAGTGCGACGAGACAGAACCTTCGACTCATGCGATGTCCTGTTTCCACCGTTTTCACTCCGACCCGCCCGCGTCGATTTCCCGGTGCCGGCGCCGGTACACGAAGAAGATGATCAACCCCAAGACGACCGGCCCACCGACGGCATAGGGCAGCACGCCGCCGGGATTGAGCCTGGTGTATTTCGTCACGACGAGATGGATCCCGGGGCTGGTCGCGGGGTGGCTGGTGGCCTCCGGCGCGGACGGCGCCGGAATGGCAACCATGTACACCATGTAGTCGCCATCCAGAATGGCGTTGATCCTCCACGAGAGACTGACCGCCTGGCCCGGTGCAATGGGGTCCGCGTACTGCGTCCGCTGCGGCGACCAGTCCTCCGGATCGACCACATCGCCCTTCGCATTCAGGTTGATGATGTTCATCGCCACGATCAGCGGCGTCGTGGTCGCCGTCCCGGTGTTCGTCACGACCGTGTTGTACAAGACCGGTGTTCCTGCCCGCACGGTCTTAGCCTGCACATCGATCGATACCGTCAGTGGCGAGCCGGCCACCGCCGGCGCCGGCTGCTGAGCCAGCGCCGTGGCCGCAGCGCCCCGGAACGGGAGCAGCGCGGCGATCAAGACCGCGCCGGCCGTTCGGGCGCGGGTCCACGAGAAACGGAGCTTCTTCGCTGCCTCCAGCCGCAGACCCGGGCTGGCGTAGAGGAACAACAACGCGAGCACAAGGACGCCGAACACCAGGGGCGACCAGAGCCAGGACCAGGACTGGGCAACCGTTCCGTTGTTGACGAGAATCAAGGCCAGGTAGTAGCGCTGCGCTTCGAGTGGGTTCACCCACTGCATGAAAAGTCCCATGGTTCCGCCTTGTGCATGCCCAGGTAGTTGGGTGGGAAGTAGAAATAGCAGGAAAAGACACAGGCTCACGAACAGGCTCGTCTTGTTGGAATTGCACCAGAACCCCACGAACATCGCCAGCGCGGTGAAGCTCAGCGTGAGGATGACCCCGAGACCAGCACCCCACATCACTGCCTGGCCGAACACCTCGTCGCCTTGAGACAGAAAGCGCATGAAGGGGATGGTGATGGCCAGCGAGATGGGCCCTGGGGAGGCGGCGGCCAGGAATTTGCCGACCATGATCTGGCGACGACTCGTCGGGGTCACCAGCAGCCCCTCGAGGGTGGCGCGTTCCCGCTCGCCGCTCAAGCTGTCGGCGCCGATGATCAAGCCCACGAAGACGCTCGCTACGATGGCAGCTTTGGTGAGCTCAAACACCATTTCCTTCGGGGGCATGAACCTCAAGGTGCTGTCGCGCGCCATGATGTACGCATACACTCCAAGCACGACGGCGTACGCCACCGTGAGGTGCAGCGCCTTCCCTCCGATCCAGAGGTCGCGGAGCTCTTTTCTGAACACGACCCACCAGGTTGGGAGCGCCCGCCCCGACGGCTCCCCTCGGCTCCTAAGGATCCGTGGTTGCGAGCTGATGCGAGGCTCAGGCAGAGGGTTCGCGGGCTCTCGAGCGCCCTCGCGCAAGACCGGCCGCGGCCTCGGCGCGCCGGCCGCGTGGGTCCAGCGGACCCAATACGATCGGATTCTTGCTCCGAGACCAGGTTGCAGACGGAGATGGCGACTGGCCGAGAGGAACAGCAACGCGATTACAAGAGCTGTGAACGCCGCGGGCACGATGGCCAGGAGCCAGACCTGCCCTACGGGCACCTGGTTGACGAACAGCGTGAAGAGAAGTTTCGATGCTGCGTCCCACGGGTTCATGAATTGGTACAACAGGCCTCGCCTTACCTCCAGATACGTCTCGAATCTCCCGGGCCGGGATAACTCCGTCGGCAGCAGGAACAGGAGGTAAAGGCAGAGGCTGACGAGCATGCTGGTCTTGTTCGAGCTGCACCAGATGCTCACCAACAGCCCAACGGCGGCCAAGGCGGGGGCAAGGAGACTGCCGATCACGGTTCCCCACAGCAGGGCCTGGCCAAACACGGGGTCCCCTTTGGAGAGCAAGGCCCAGTAGGGCACGGCAAGCGCCAGGGCGACCGGCCAGGGCGAAAGCGCCGCCAGGAACTTGCCGAGCACGATCTGCCGGCGACTCGCCGGCGTCAGCAGCAGCGTTTCGAGCGTCATTCGCTCCCGATCGCCGCTGAAGCTGTCCGCCCCGATGACCAGGCAAATGAACACGCCGACGGCGATGGCGGCCTTGACCATCTCCAGGATCATTTCGCTCAAGGGCAAGAGCTTCACGTCCGCATTGGCGGCCAGCGAATACGAGTAGACGCCGAGCAGGATGCAGTAAATGAGGATCATGAGGAGGGCTTTGCCGCCCACCCAGAGGTCGCGCAGCTCCCGCCCGAACACGATCGCCCACGTGGGTGACGCCGAACCCGATGGATCGCTGCGATGCATTGTGTAGTCGGTCATTCACTTCCCCCAATCGCTACGACAGATCCATCAAGCCCGCGCCCGTCCCGCAAACAGGCGCAGACGGGGAGCCGCAAACAGGAAGAGCAGCACCATGACGAGAATCAGAAACCACACCGGCCCCCTCAACCACGATTGGTAATCGTGAAAGCTGTTGTTGTTGACGAGCATCCGTTCCAGGAGCTGGTCCGCCGCCGCCAGCGGGTTCGCCCGTTGGAAGAACTTTCCCACCAGGCCCTTCTGGGCCCGGCCGGGCAGGAGGGCCGGCAGGAAAAACAACAGGAAGAGGGTCAGGCTCACGAACAGGCTCGTCTTGTTCGAATTCGACCAGCAGCTCACAAGCATCGCCAGGGCCGTGAAGCCAAGAACCACGAGGCCTCCGAGAAATCCGACCCAGAGCAGTGAGAGACCGAAGACGGGATCGCCCTGGGCGAGCACCCCCAAGCAGGGGACGGCGACGGCCATGGCCGCCGGCAGGGGTGAAACGCCCGCCAGGAACTTGCCGATCACGATCTGTCGCCGACTTGCCGGCGTCAGCAGTAGCGGTTCCAAGGCGGCTCGTTCCCGCGCGCCGCTGAGGCTGTCGGCCCCGATGATTACGCCGATACACACGGTCACGTACATGCAGATCTGCACGATCGTGTACACCAATTCCTTCGGAGGAATGAGGTCTTGGTGACTGCTGCGCGCGGAGGAGAACGACGCCACCCCCACGATGACCGTGTAGACGAGCAGCATGACGAGCGCTCTGCCCCCGATCCACAACTCACGCAGCTCCCGGCAACAGACGACCCACCACGCCGGGGGTCCGCCCCCGGATTGGAGCGTCCGCCTCGGCCTCGAGCGGAACGCGCCCAGCGGTGCGTCCCTTCCCCTGAGCGCCACAGAGGGCTCCGGGAGACGCTCGGGGAGCGCGCGCGCCGGCCGCGCCCGCTCGCTTGACACGCCGGCCAGCCGACCCCAGCGGGCGCCAACCGATCCCAGGCGGCTCTTAGCCGCATCGAGACGCACCGCGCGACCACCCACGATGAATAGGATTGCCGGAATGGCGACTGCCACCAGCAGGGGCATCGCGAGCCAGGTCCATTGTGATTCGAGTGGCGTGCCCGCGATGATATGGCCCCGGAGCACCCATTCGATGGCTGCCATCGGATTCACCCAGTCGAGCGGAGCGGTCCAGGGCGTCGGCGCCCCGCCCCCCGGAAGCGGCGTGACGTAACCGAACTCAGCGGGCAGCATGAGCAGCAGATACGCTCCCAGGCTGACGATCATGCTGGTCTTGTTGGAATTGCACCACACGCTGATGAGGAGACTCAAACCCGTGATCGCCGGCGCGAGGAGGCTGCCCAGGGCGGGGCCCAACGAGAGGGCCGACCTCAACGACGGATCGCCATGCGACAGCAGCACCCAATAAGGAATGGCAATCGCGATGGTCACCGGCCACGGCGAGAGGGCGGCCAAATACTTCCCGACCACGATCTGCCGGCGGCTGACGGGCGTCAGCAGCAACCCTTCGAGCGTGGCGCGCTCCCGTTCGCCGCTCACACTGTCGGCCGCAATGATGAGGCAAATGAACAGCCCCACGAAGATCGCGGCCTTCACTATCTCCAGGACCACCTCTTGCACGGGCAGCAGATTGAGCTCCGCATTGCTGGCGAAGAGGTACGAGTAAATCCCCAGCAGCACGGTGTAGATCAGGACGAGCGTCAGGGCCTTGCCACCGAGCCACAGCTCCCGCAGCTCCCTGGTGAAGACGATCCACCAGGGCGCTGATGTCGCGGTTGCCCGTGACGCGCTGCTCATTTGATCCCACCGGCGGTGAGCTGCAGGAAGACGTCTTGCAGCCGCCCACCCTCGGGGTCGAAGCTCAGCACCGGGATCCCGGTGCGAATCAGCGTTTCGAGAATCCGGTTGTTGATGACGTCACCGTTCGTTGAGATCTCGTCGAGCTCCACGCGCAGCCAGCCGGTCGCGCCAGTCGGACCGCCCGCCGCGCTCACCTTCCGCACGGCCGGGATCGCCTCCAGCTCGCGCCGCGCGTCCTCGACCGCCGACGGGGGCACGCGTACCCGGATGGCGTTCCGCTGCCCGCCGCCGATGATTTCGCTCACGGGTCCCGTCGCGACGACCTCTCCCGAGCTGAGGATGACGACGTCGTCGCAGACGCTCTCGACTTCGGTCAGGAGATGGCTGCACAGAATCACGCCGGCGCCCCGCTCGAGGGCGATCTGGCGCACGAGCCCCTGGAGCTCCTTTTGTCCCCGCGGGTCGAGCCCGAGCGTCGGCTCGTCGAGGAACACCACCACGGGATCGTTGACGAGGGCCCGGGCGATGCCGATACGCTGCCGCATGCCGTGGCTGAAGGTTCCCACCAGAGAGCGGGCCCGCTTCCCGAGGCCCACGTCCTCGAGCAGGGACATCCCCACTTCGCGGGCATCCTTCGCCGTCCGTCCGTAGAGCTGCCCGAAGTAGGTCAGGTACTCGATTCCCGTCATCTGCTTGGGCAGCCCGAAGCTCTCGGGCAGCACCCCGATCCGCCGCCGGATCTCGTTCGGGTGCTCGTGGCCGATCCCGTCGACGCTGAAGCGACCCGCATCGGGCTCCATGATGGTCGTGAGGATGCGAATCGAGGTCGTTTTCCCGGCGCCGTTCGGGCCGAGGAATCCCATGAGCCGGCCGGCCTTCAGGGTGAACGACAATCCCCGGAGCGCCAGTCGGGGTCCGTAGTACTTTTGCAGACCTTCGGCCACCAGGACGTCGGTCCTGGAGCCCGATGCGATGGCGTCCCTGCCTGAAGTCATGGGCTGCACGTCTCGCTTGCCGTGTTGCATCTCCGTCCTCCTACTCCGTTGGGTGCTGTGCTGTGTCGATCCGTCAGTGGGACGGAGCGGGACTCGCCGCATTGCTACTCTTCCCAAACCGCAAGTACAGGCTGGGTACCACGAACAGGTTGAGCAACGTCGAGGTGATCAGGCCGCCCAGAATCACGATCGCCATCGGGTACTCGATCTCGTGACCGGGGATCGCGCCGCTCGCCACCAGGGGCACGAGCGCCAGGCCGGTGGCCAACGCCGTCATCAAGATGGGCGAAAGTCGTTCGCGACCACCGCGCACAGCGAGCGCCAGGCCGAACGTCTCGCCTTCGTACCGCTCCAGATGCTGATAATGACTGATCAGCATGATCTGATTGCGCGCCGCAATTCCGAAGACCGTGAGGAAGCCGACCAGCGATCCGAGCGAGATGACTTCGCCGGTGAAGTAGGTGGCCAGCAGGCCGCCTACCAGCGCCGAGGGCAAAGTCAGGAAGCCGAGCACCGCCAAACGGGCATTCTCGAAGGACGCCAGCAGGATGAGGAACACTCCGAGCGCGGCGCCGGTCGCGAAGATGAACAAGCGGGTCTGGGCGGCCTCTCGCTCGGCGTACTCGCCGAGCAATACCGCATGATATCCCAGTGGGAACTTGACTTTCTCCAGGCGGTCTTCGACCTCATCCATCACGGAGCCGAGATCACGACCCCGGACGTTGCCGCCCACGTCAATGCGACGCGAGGCGTTTTCCCGATAGATGACGCTCTGAGCGGGCGCGACGCGCACATCGGCGACATCGCCCAGACGTACATGCCCGTGCCCCGGCGTGTCGATCGGCAGGTTACGAATGCTGGTCAGACTGTGGCGCGTTGCGGGCGTGCTCCACACATTCACGTCGTACGCTTTACCATTGCGGAACATGTCGCCGACTTCTTCGCCCTGCAGCAAGGTCGCCGATGCTCGGCGCACATCGCCGGGTTTGATGCCGTAGCGTTGCGCCGCCGCGAGGTTCACAGCGACCTGGACTTCAGGCACCTCCGATTGGAGCTGCACGTGCAGGTCGACGATACCGCGGACCCCCGCGAGGGCGTGCTCGACCTCATCGGCTTTGACGTGGATGCCTTTCAAGTCGGGTCCGTAGATGCGGACGACGAAGGTCTCCTTTGATCCCGAGAGGACCTCGTCAATACTCTCGTTGAGGTAGGTCTCCACATTGTGAAACAGCCCGGGATAGCCGGAGACCACGTCCTCGATGGCGGCCACCGTCTTGTCATAGTCCACCGCCGGGTCGACGCTGATCCAATTCTCCCCGAAATTGACGCCGTTCACTTCATCTGCCAGGAGGGCTTGCCCGATGTGGGATCCAAAGTTGCGGACGCCCGGGATGGCCCGCAGCTCGCGACTGGCTCGAGTCACCATGCGCCGCTCTTCCGCAACGGACGTGCCCGGCTTCGTGATCCAGTGCATCAGGAAGTCACGTTCCTTGAACTGCGGAAACAGGGACTCGCCGAGCCGGGGCACCACCGCCACGCCCGCGAACATGATGAGGGCCGTGGCGATGAAGACCGGGCGCGGGCGATGGAGGATTCCCGCGAGCACCGGTTGGTAGACGCTCTTGAGCCACCGCATCAGCGGCGGCTCGCGCCGCGTGATCGGCGCCTTCCGGAGCAGCATCAGGCAAAGCACGGGGGTGAGCGTCAACGCAACGCCCATGGACGCCAGCACCGCCAACGCGTAGGAGACCGCCATCGGCTGAAAGAACGCGCCGGACACCCCACCCATGAAAAAGACCGGCACCAACACCACGGCATCGATCAGCGTGGCATGGATGATGGCCTGGCGCACCTCGAGCGACGCTTCGAGGATGACGCGGGCCGTGGATCGGGCGGTCCCGGCGGCCCGGTGCTGCCGCAGCCGCCGCATGATGTTCTCGACGTCGATGATCGCATCGTCGACCACCACTCCGACTGCGATCACGAACCCCGCCAAAATCATCGTATTGAGGGTCGCGCCTCGCGCGAGCAGCACGAGTCCACCCGCGACGAGGGACAGCGGGATCGCCACCAGGCTGATCAGGGCGGTGCGCCACTCGAACAGGAAGGCGGCGAGCACCAGCATCACGAGCAGGCACCCGAGGACCAGAGCGCGGGTGAGATTGTCGAAGGCGAGCTGGATGAAGTCCGCCGGTCGAAAGATCGACGAGTCGATCTCCAGACCGGGAAGGCCGGGGCGCAGCTCCGCGAGCGCGGCTTCCACGTCGCGCGTCGCCTGCAGCGTGTTTGCCCATGGGTACTTGAACACGACGAGCATGAGCCCGGGGCCGTCGTTGATGACCGCATCCCCGAACAAGGGCCAGGTATCCTCCACGACATCTGCCACGTCACTCAAAATCAGCGGCGTGCCATCGCTTTTCCGTCTCTCCGAGACCGGGACTTGGCCCAGGTCCTGGGGCGTGACGAGCGGTGAGACGGACCGGATGCCGAGCCGCTGATTGGGGGTGTCGATGAACCCGCCGGTACCGATGACCGCGCCGTGGCTGAAGTAGAGGATCCCGACGTCCAGAGCGTCCGCCGTGACCTCCATGACCTGGTTGAGCGAGACGTCGTGAACGTGCATGCGCTCCGGGTCGACTCGCACCTGGGGCATCTTGATCCGCTCGCCCCAGATGGCCACGTTGGCCACGCCGGGTACACGGAGCAGACGAGCCCGAATCGTCCAGTAGGCGATCATCGACATGTCGGTCAGAGGAATCGTCTTGGACGAGAGCCCGATCTTCATGAACCGGCCGGTAGCCGACACGGGCGGCATCAAGACCGGTGGGGCCGCCCAGGTCGGCAAGTTGGGTATCACCGTGGCAATGCGCTCCTGCACCAACTGCCGGGCACGGAGAATGTCGGTCCCCGGCTTGAACAGCAGCTCGATCGACGACAAGTCCGCGATGGACTTGGAGCGCATCAGGTCCAGCCCGGCCACGCCGTTGAGCTCCTGTTCCAGCGGAACGGTGACCAGGGTCTCGACTTCCTGAGCGGAAAGCCCCAGGCAGATGGTCTGAATCTCCTCGCGTTCGGGCGCGAACTCGGGGAAGACGTCCACCGGCATGTTCGGGATTTGCCTGATGCCAAACAAGAGCATCGCCGCCGCGATCGCGACCACGATGAAGCGAAACCTCAGGCTCGTTGCAACAATCGACCGTATCATGACTGCAGCGCCTCTCTCCCGGCGTTACTCTTCCTCGAACTCGAGCTCGGACCCGAACAACTCTTGCGCGCCGACCGTCACCACCGCGGTGCCGGGTGGCGGACCCGCCGACAGAATCGCCAAGTCTCCCTCGATAGACTCGATCTCGATGCGAGTGCGGACGAAGGTCATCGGCTCGGGGTTGGTGTACGTCCAGGTCTCGCCCTCGGGGTCGTAGAGGACCGCCGCGTAGGGAATGACCTCTCGCCGCAGTCGGTCGACCACCATGACGCGCACGATGGCTGTCTGAATGTCGAGCCGTCTGGCGGCGTCCTCGGTCAATGTCACGCGAGCCGGCGCCGGACCCTCGAGATGCTCGACCTTTGCAGACAGGGGCGCTTCATCCGTGGCAGCGCGTGAGGTCTGTGTGCACGCTGCCAGCGGCAAACAGGCAACGAGGAGTCCGACAGTCCAGCGATCATGGTGCCTCATGGCTTTTCTCCCAGTGCGTTCAGTCCCCGGCCATCCGGGGAATTGCTTGCATGCCTTCAAACACTTGACCTGGAGCGCCGTCGACGACCAGATCGGGCTCCTGCACCCACCTCACTCCAAGACTCAAGAAGAGCGCGGGCAGGAAGAGCAGGTCGAGCAGGCTCGACGTGACCAGGCCGCCCAGCGTGACGATCGCCATCGGGCGCAGGATCTCGAGACCGGGAACGTCACCCAAGAGCAGCACCGGGACGAACGCGACGCCGGCGGCCAACGTCGCCAGCAAGATCGGCAGGAGCTGCTCACGAGCTCCGCGCAGCACCAGCCCGCGACCAAACGGCTCGCCTTCGTATCGCTCCAGATGCTGATAGCGATTGATCAGGACGATCTTGTTGCAGGCCGCGATCCCAAACACGGCGAGCAAGCCGGCGAGCGAACCAAGAGACAGCACGCCGCCGCTGACGAGCGCCGCCAGCGCGCCGCCCACGAGCGCGGCCGGGAGGGTCAACAGGGCGAGCGCCGCCAGGCGCCAGCTGGCAAAGGCCGCTTGAAAGACGAAGAGCATCCCGATCAAAGCGGCCACCGCGAGAGCGAGCAGGCGGTCCCGGGCAGCCTGTCGTTCGGCAAAGTCGCCGAGCATTTCGGCGTGATATTCGAGGGGGAACCGGAGTTGCCCGATGCGACTCTTGACGTCAGCTGCGACCGCGGCGAGAGCACGTCCCTTCACGTCGGCGACGACGTCCATGTAGCGCTTGACGGCGTCATGACGGATGACGCTGGAAGCGGGCACGATGCGCACGCGGGCCACGTCGCCCAAGCGCACGTGCCCGCCGCCGGGTGTGTCGATCAGCAGATTGCGAACGCTGTTGAGGCTATGGCGCGTCTCGGCTGTGCTCCACACGACGACTTCGAACACCTTCTGTTCCTCGTACAGGTTTCCGACCACTAGGCCGGACACCAGCGTCGCTGCTGCGCGCCGCACGTCGCCAGGTTTGAGGCCATGGCGCTGGGCAGCAGCCATGTCGACCTCGGTTTCAAGGGCGACCTGCTGGACCGGGAAGTCGATGTGCGACTCAACGACGCCGTCGGTCCCCGCGACGGCTTTGCGAACTTCCTCCGCCCGGCTGCGGAGGCCGTCCTCGGTCTCGCCATAGACGCGCGCGACGATACGGTCTTGCGATCCGGCCACGGCGGCTTCGCTGGTTTCGCTCAGGTAGGTCTGTACGCGATTCTTCACCCCGGGGTAGCCATCGACCATGCCCCGGACGGCGGTCACCGTCCGGTCATAGTCGGCCGATGGCTCGATGCTCACCCAAAGCTCGGCGGAATGCACGTCGACGGGCCGATCTCCCAGCACGGCGCGGCCGATGTGGGCCGCGACGTGACGAACCCCGGGGATGGACCGCAGCTCACCACTGATCCGACTCGAGATCCGCGTCATCTCCGGCTGTGACGTGCCAGGCGGGGAGCTCAAGTGGATCACCAGGTTCCGTTCCTTGAATGAAGGAAGCAAGGAGCGGTTGAGGGATCGCACGGTCAGGAAGCCCACTGCTGTAAGGACGGCTACGGCGGCGACCGCCATGCGCCCTCGCGGGACGATCCGCGCCAGCATGCGCTCATACACACGTTGCAGCCACCCGACGAATGGGGACGCGCGGTGCTTGACCGGCGCATTCGCCAGGAACGTCACGGACAGCGCGGGTGTGACGGTCCACGCCACCAGCATCGACGCGAGCACCGCCAATCCATAGGAGACCGCCAGCGGCCGGAAAAACGGGCCCGAGACGCCTCCCATCCAATAGATCGGGGCGACCGCCAGCAGCAGGATCACGGTCGCGTAGACAATCGGACTGCGTGCCTCGAGCACCGCTTCGAGCATGATGTGCGTCATCGATTCGGTCCTCCCGTCGTGACGGGCCTGCCGCAACCGTCGCCTGACGGTTTCGACGTCGATGACCGCATCGTAAACCACGATCCCAAGGGCGATCGCAAACCCGGTCAAGACGACCACATTCAGAGTCGCCCCGGTCACGTAGAGCACGAGACCCGCGGCCACGATCGACAGCGAGATCGCGACCACGCTGATCAGCGTCGTGCGCCAATCGAAGAAAAGCGCGGCGAGCAGCGCCACCAGGAGAATCATCCCCACGACCACCGCGACGGCGAGATTGCCGATGGCCACCTCGATGAAGTCCGCCTGGCGAAACACCTTGGTGTCGACTTCCATGCCCGTCAGCGCGGGACGTAACTCCGCGAGGGCTTTTTTCACCTCGTGCGTGACGTCCAGCGTGTTGGCGCCCGGGAACTTCTCGACGACGAGCAACAGGCCGGGGCCGTCGTTGGTGAGAGCGTCGCCGATCAGCGGTTGATGATCTTCCACCACGTCGGCGACGTCTGCGAGGCGCAGGGGCGTGCCCTCGATCGGGACCTGGGCGAGCGCCTGCGGCGATACGATCGGCGAGATATGCCGGATGCCGAGCCGTTGATTGTCGGTATCGATGAACCCCCCCGAACCGGGCGTCGACGCCTCGACAAAAGACAAGCTCGACCACCACAGTGCGTTCCCGGTCGTTTCGAGCACCCGCAGCAGCGAAACGCCGCGATCCCGTAGCCGCTTGGGATCGACCCGGACCTGTAGCTGCCGGTCGCGCTGGCCCCAGATGGCCACGTTGGCCACGCCGGGCACGCCCTTCAGGCGGGGCGCAATCGTCCAACGGGCGAGCACCGACACCTGGATCGGGGACAGGGACTTCGAGGAGAGCCCGACGATCATCACCCGGCTCGTTGCCGAGAGGGGCTGGATCATGATGGGCGGCTTCGACACGTGTGGTAGTGCGTAGGCCTGAGTAAGGCGCTCGGCTACCATCTGTCGTGCCCGCATGAGGTCGGTCCCGGGCTTGAAGACGATGACGATCGACGACAGCCCGGGAAGCGACTCGGACCGGATGTTCTGGACCCAGGGCACGCCGTTGAGCAGGTCCTGCTCCATCCCCAGGGTGATCAATTGCTCCACTTCCTCGGCGGACAGTCCGAGGGCTTCGGTTTGAATCTCCACGTACGGCAGCGAGAACTCGGGCAAGACGTCCACCGGCATGCGGCGCAGTTGTCTGGTGCCGAACACCATCGTCACGGCGGCCATCGCCACCACGAGAACCCGATACTTCATGCTCGAGGTAACGAGCGAACGCATCATCGCGGGAGCCCTCCCTGACCATCTGCGCCAGGCGTCCGTTCCGCCGGTGGCGTGTGAGCGTACACGGCGGTGCTGCGCCGATAGGCGCTTCGCTCGAGCTCGAGCGCCCGCGCACGAACCTCCGCCAAGGCCGACGCGTCTACCTGGTCGACCCTCGCCAGCTCCAGGGTCTCCTTCGTTTTCTCTCCTGCGCCTCTCCAGCCCACGCGGACGTTGCCGACGCCGCGCGCGTAATACTTGAGCTGTTGAGCATCCGCCTCCTCCGCGTTGGACTCGGCGATCACCAGGACGTCCGTGTGACAGCCCTCGCGGACGCAGGTCTTCTGACCCACCTGATCCACCTGCCCGCGATCCGTCCACTCGACGGCGGGGCCCCACCCCTCTGAGTAGCTCGGCGTCCCGATCTTGGGCTCGGGCACCATCATGATCCCGGCTCTGGCATTTTCAAACCCGTGGATCCAGGGTCGAGCCGCGACGAACTTGCCGTCCTCGTATTCCTCCGGGTACTCACCGAAGTACCAAACCGTGCCGTTCCGGTCCTGCGCGTAGAAGGCGAGCTCCGCCTCCACCAACTCGCCCTTCTTGTAGTCCAGGTCCCAAGTGACCAGCGTCCGAATGCCGCCGATCACCTTCGTCAGGTCGGTGACGTGCACGACGATGCGATGAGGAATGGCCGTGCCGTCGTCGTCGATGGTGGTCCCGTCATAGACGAACCGCGTTCCCGGCTTCAGAGGCATCCATGGGTTGTCGATCCGGGTCGAACTGTCGAAACTGCCGGCGTCGAAGGCCGCGAACTTTGGCTCAGGGCTCTTACCGTTCGTCTTGCGGTCCTGCGCCCCTGCGCAGCCAATGACGCCGGCGACCATGGGCACAACGGCGGCGGCCACAACCAGGGCTCTGAACTTCAGGCTCGAGTCCACGCTGCGACGGATCATGGCCGGAGACCCCCGACTGGTTCGCTACATGCGATAGGCATACTGCACCTTCACCAGCAGCTGGTTGGAATCGAACACGAGGCGATCCTCGAGATTGCGCCGCAGGTTGTGATTGAGGACGACGAACAGGTCGCCGAGGGGATTGAACGTCCAGCGCAGCCGCGTGTTGGTGCCGAAGTTGCGGCTTTCATTGTCGTATTGGAGGAAACTGGCGACCTGCAAGTCGGCGGACACGTTCACCTGGAAGCGGCCGCTGTACAGGTACTGAATGAAGTCGCCCTGGGGGAGTTGGGCACTGTTGCGCTCCCAGCCCGCTTCTGTAGTGATGAATGCCGACGGTTTCACCCTCAGCGTCAACCCGAGACCGTTCAGGTGGCCACCGTAGAAGCTGCCGCGCGACCAGGTGGCTTCGCCGTTGACCTTGCGCTTCACGGCCAGCGCCCCCTGCAGGCTGTACCGCGTCCACCGATACGTGCCCGCCGGAATGGTCACAGTCTTGGCGTCGGATCCGAACACATCAAAGTCCTCCGTCGGCCGGTCGCCTTGCGGCTCGATGTTGAACTCGAACCGATCGCCGCTTTCCAACTGCCAATCGAAGGGCTTGATGCCCACCAGATAGCTCTCCCACCTGCCGCCCAGATCCGTCACTAGAATGGGATTGAACTCGAAGAACATCTGGCGTACGAGCGGCCACTTCGGCCGCGGCTTGAATGCGCTTTCCAGCTGCAGAATCTGGACGCCGGTGCGCGGCACAAACGCCAGGGATGGGCTGAAGCCCTCACCGATGTGTTTGTAATTCAGCGCCACATCCCACAGGTCATTGGGATAATCGATCATGCCGCCGAAGGCGTTATCGCCGCCCAGATCGTCGCGATGGTTCCGTAGCCCCCAGACACCCACGAGAAAGTTCTTGTCTTCTTGCAGATGAGACGTCTGGTAGGTGAAATCGACCCCGCCCATCCAGCTGCCGGGTCGCGCAAGTGGATCGCCGGCGGTCGCAATCATGCCGACCGACGACTCCGACAGGATGTTCTGCTTGACGCGCACGACACCCATCGTTGCGTCCGTTGGCAACGTATCGACGCTACGGGTGCGCACGGTCAGGGCGCCGAGGTTGGTGTTGCCCACCCGGCCGTTCAGCTTGCCGCCGACCGTGATGGGGATTTGCCGGAGGCCTTCTTCTTGCCCCTGGAGGCCAATCCGGCGACTGAAGAACGGAACGAGGTCATTCCCCATGCCCAGGCCGAATTCGAAGATGTCCGCGCCCTCGAGAAAGAAGGTTCGCTTTTCCGGGAAGAGGAGATCGAAGCGCGTCAAATTCGTCTGCCGGGCGTCCACCTCGGTTTCGCCGAAATCCGTGTTGACCGTCAGGGAGCCCAGCAGATTGGGGCCCAACCGCTTCGTCGCATCCAGGCTGCCGTCCGACTTGTAGACCCGATCCGCGGCGGGCGCGGGCCTATTGGCGTTGGCGATGATCCCGGGCCGAACCGTCAGCCCCAACCCGAGGTCGAAGGCTGGCAGGTCCGTGAGCAATCCGGCGTGGCTGGTTTGATAGATCTTGTAGTCGCGATTGGTGCCCGACCAGCGGCTGGTTTCCAGCAGCCGCTGCACTCGCCGCTGTACGTTGAATCCCCAGGCGGTCAGGCCCTGTTTGAAGCTCAGGCTCTTGATCGGAATCCGGATTTCGGCGCTCCATCCAGCGCCGTCGCGCGACGTCGCCGCCTCCCAAATCCCGTCCCAGTCGGTGTTGACCTCTTCGCCCTGCGCGGACACCAGCCCGTCGAACCGCGCCCCGTTCGGATTGACCGCGAATACGTAGCCCGACCGCCCATCCTGGAACGGATCGAGCACGATCAGCACGTAGTCTCCGAGCTCGAGATCGAAGTCGCGCGTCTTGGAGAAGGCGACGATGCCCGCGGGGTTGGTGTCTCGACACACCACCCCGATGATGATCTCGGTGGGATTGACGAGGACCTTGACGATCGTCTGTCCGGCGGGAACCGCGCCCTCTTCCGGTTCGATCGTGACGAGGTTCACGATGGAGTCGGCAGCGCGCCACGCCGGCTCGTCGAGCCTTCCATCTAAGGCGACGGTGGGATGATGCCCATCAGCAGGGTCGGACTTGAGAGAGAGGACATGCGCACGCAGCGCAACGGCTCCCTCGCCGTCCTGGGCGCGTGCTGTAGCGGTGAAGAGTAGCGAGGTGACGAGGCAGGAACACCACAGCATCATTCTCTGCGCTTGCATTGCACAACCCCTTCGACGGTAACGGCCGTCACTCAAGGACGGCGACCGTCATCACTCAAGATTGAGGCCGAGCCGCGCGAC
>DATDFP010000373.1:0-3624 GCA_036522535.1 Gemmatimonadales bacterium | reverse complement strand
CGATCGCCAGCAGCCCGACGATGATCAGCGATGCCGTCACGTCATCCTCGGCCCTGTGCCTCTGTGCCCCTGTGCCTCTGTGCCTCTGTGCCTCTGTGCCTCTCGCCCTCAGACATCCAGATTCTTGACGAACTTCGCGTTCTCTTCGATGAATTTCCGCCGCGGCTCGACTTCGTCCCCCATCAGCGTCTCGAACAGCTCCGACGCTTCGACGGCGTCCTCCATCGTCACCTTGAGCAGGGTGCGCTTGGCGGGGTCCATCGTGGTATCGCGCAGCTGATCGGGGTTCATCTCCCCGAGGCCCTTGTACCGCTGGATGACCACGTTGCCGCTTCCCCCGCCTCCCCCCTCGCCGTTCGCGAGTCGCTTGAAGTAGCTCTCGCGCTCCTTGTCGTCGTAGGCGTAAAACGCCTCTTTTCCCTTGGCCAGGCGGTACAGCGGCGGTTGCGCGATGTAGACGTAGCCCGCGTCGATGAGCTGCTTCATCTCCTTATAGAAGAAGGTGAGCAGCAGGGTCCGGATGTGCGCGCCGTCCACGTCCGCGTCGGTCATGATGATGATCTTGTGGTAGCGCGCATCGGCGATGTTGAAGTCCTCCCCCACACCGGTGCCGATGGCCGTGATCATGGTCCGGATCTCCTCGTTCGAGAGGATCTTGTCGATCCGGGCCTTCTGGACGTTGAGGATCTTGCCGCGGAGCGGCAGGATCGCCTGGTTGCTCCGGTCCCGCGCCTGCTTCGCGGAGCCGCCGGCCGAGTCGCCTTCGACCAGGAACACCTCGCACAGCTGCGGGTCGGTGAGCGAGCAGTCGGCGAGCTTGCCGGGAAGCAGGCCCGCCTCGAGACCGCTCTTCTTGCGCACCAGCTCGCGCGCCTTGCGCGCCGCCTCGCGCGCCCGCGCCGCGCTCACGGCCTTCGCGATGATGGTGCGCGCGACGCTCGGGCTCTTGTCGAAGAACTCGCCCAGCGCGTCGTTCACCACGCTCTTCACGATCCCTTCGACTTCCGAGTTGCCGAGCTTTGTCTTGGTCTGGCCCTCGAACTGGGGGTCTTTCACCTTGACGTGCAGCACCGCGGTCAGGCCCTCCCGCACGTCGTCGCCGGTGAGCGTGAACTCCTCCTTCTTGAGGAGTCCGTCCTTCTTCGCCCATTCGTTGATCGTGCGGGTCAGGGCGGCGCGGAACCCGGTGAGGTGGGTGCCGCCCTCGTGCGTGTTGATGTTGTTGACGAAGCTGAAGGTGTTGTCGTTGTAGCCGTCGTCGTACTGCACCGCGCCCTCGACCTGGACTCCCTCCCGCTCGGTCTCGAACGTGATCGGTTTCGGGTGCAGCGGCTTGCGGTTGCCGAGCAGGTGCTTCACGAACTCGGCGAGCCCGCCCTTGTAGAGGAACGTCTCTTCCTTCAGCGAGCCCTTGCGCTCGTCCTTGAGCGTGATCGTGAGGCCCTTGTTCAGGAAGGCGAGCTCGCGCAGCCGGGTGGCGAGGGTGGCGTAGTCGAACCGCGTCTCCGTGAAGATCGTGGGGTCCGGCTTGAACCAGACGGTCGTGCCGGTACCCTTCGCCTTGCCGATCACCTCGAGTCGCTTCGTCGTCTCGCCGCGCTCGAACGCCATGTGATGGCGCTGGCCGTCGCGGTCCACCCACACTTCGAGCTTCTCCGACAACGCGTTGACCACGGAGACGCCCACGCCGTGCAGCCCGCCCGACACCTTGTAGGTCGCCTTGTCGAACTTGCCGCCGGCGTGGAGCATCGTCAGCGCCACCTCGACGCCCGGCTTCTTCTCGGTCTTGTGAATGTCGACCGGGATGCCGCGGCCGTTGTCGGCGACGGTGATCGCGTTGTCGGAGTGGATCGTCACGTCGATGCGGGTGCAGTGGCCTGCCAGCGCCTCGTCCACCGAGTTATCCACGACCTCGTAGACGAGGTGGTGCAGGCCGCGGGCCGACACCGACCCGATGTACATGGCCGGCCGGCGCCGCACCGCTTCCAGCCCCTTCAGGACCTGGATCGAGTCGGCCTGGTAGGCGCCCGCGTCGGTCTCTTTGGAGGCGGCGGCCTTTCCCTTAGCCATAGCGCTCTAGCGTGCGAGAAGCCAGCGTATCGCCTTGATCCGTCCGGCCCCGCGGCCGGCGTTGATTGCGGCCATGATCTGCGGCGCCATCAGCTGCAATTCGGACATCCACGCGCTCGTCGCCACACGCACGAACAGCATACCGTCCGGCGTCACGCTCTCGGGGCGCGTGACTGCTCCGATTTGGGGCCCGACGAGCGAGAGCCAATCGGGGATGACCTGCGCCTGCTCGAGCCGCCGGGCCAATCCCGACCGGGCGAGATAGTTGCGGAGCGCGTCCCCCACCACCATCGGCTGCCGTTGCTTGCGATCCCTCATCCGCTCCCTTCAGTGCTGGGTCCCGGGCTCGGGCAGCGGGGACCCTGAGCCCGAATAACATACTCAGAAGTCATTGTCGTGGCAAGACTTACTAAGTCCATATGGCTCAGGGTCCGGCGCTGGTCACGCGGACCGTCGTGTCGAGCACGCTCCGGAAACCCGTGACGTCGCGCGCTTCCAGCGTGACCGGGAGCCGGGCCCCAGAGCTGAACCCGGCGGGTACGACGACCCGGAATGGACTCTGGAACGACGTTTGGAGCAGGCCGTCCTCACCGATAGCCGGGTCGTCGTCGAGCTGCAGCCAGACCGAGTCGATTCCGTCGGCGTCCTGGGCGCGGAGGGTTCCGGTGAGCGTGTCGGGCGGGTTCGTTCCCGACCGGACCGAATCCTTGTCGAGGGTGATGGAGACCTCGGGCGGCGCCGGGCGGGGGCGCTCGGACAGGCAGCTGGCCGCAAGGCTCAAGCCGCAAGCCGCAAGCAACCGGCTCAGCGGCCTTCGAATCTGGGCGCGCGCTTTTCGAGGAATGCCGTGAGCCCTTCCTTCATGTCCCGCGTGCCGGCTAACAGCCCAAAGTGATTGGCTTCGAGAAGCAACCCGTCTTCGAGCGTCATGCCGAGCCCCCGCTCTACCGCCTCGAGCGACAGCCGCACCGCGAGCGGTCCCATCGCCAGGATACCCCGCAGCATCTTCTCCGCCTCGGCGAGCAGTTGCTCGGCGGGAACGACCTTGTTGACGAGGCCGATGCGGTGAGCCTCGCCGGCGTCGACCATTTCGCCCGTCAGAATGAGGTAGAGGGCGTTGCCCTTCCCGACCAGCCGGGGCAGGCGCTGCGTACCGCCGTAACCCGGGGCGATGCCGAGCTTGACCTCCGGCTGGCCGAAGCGGGCGTTCTCGCTGGCGATGCGCAGGTGGCAGGCCATCGCCAGCTCGCACCCGCCTCCCAGCGCGTAGCCGTTCACGGCCGCGAGCACGGGCTTCCCGCAGGTTTCCAGGCGCCGCAGCACGGCCTGGCCACGGAGCGCGCGGGCCTTGCCGTCGAATGGGCCTTGCTTCGCGAGCTCGCTGATGTCCGCGCCTGAAACGAACGCCTTCCGGCCGGCGCCCGTGAGGATCGCGCCCTTGATCGAGTCCTCCGCGGCGAGCCGCTCGGCGGCGCTCCCCAGCTCCTCCAGCACCTGGTCGTTCAGCGCGTTCAGCTTGTCGGGGCGGTTGATGGTGATCAGGGCGACGCCGTC
>DATDFP010000372.1:0-5350 GCA_036522535.1 Gemmatimonadales bacterium | reverse complement strand
GCGAGCGTCTCCCGCAACGACACGAGCTGCTTCTGAAGCTCCGGCGCGAACAGACGGAACACGTCGTAGGACTGCGCTGTGGGGCGCGCGTCCGTGCTCGCCACCACGGAGCTCAACGCGCTGATCCGCTCCACGAGCTTGGGCGGGAAGTTGAGCGGGTCCTGGAACGACCGGTTCCGTACCTGGTAGATCTCGGCTTCGATGGCTGTGAGGCGGTCGGTGAGCCCCCGGACGATCTGGCCCAGGCGCCCCGTGTCGGAGCGAGACACGCTGCTCAGCCGGTCCTCGAGCTGGGCGCGGACGTTGCGGATCGTCCGCACCGCGGTGGTCGCCGCGTGGACCGTGTCGCGGATCTGCCGCAACAGCGCGAACTGCTCCCGCAGGTCGGCCAGGGTGGCCTTGGACCGGGGGTCGGTCTTGAGCGCGAAGCCGGACGTGTACGCGCGTCCACCGACGCGCAGACGCACGCGATAGCTCCCCGGCGGCGCCATCGGCCCGTCGGTCCCGACTCCGACCATCCCCCAGAACGCCGCCGCGTCCGGATACCGCAGGTTCCACACGAACATGTTGAGGCCCGCCTTGTTCGCGACCCGAGGCTCGGCTGGCGGGCGCCGCGGCCACTGCTTGTCCTCGTCCTTGAGGCTGTCGGCGGCAAGGATGCTGTCGATCTTCACACTGTCGGTGACGCCCGCGCCCTTGAGGCTGTCGGTCCGCACGCGATTGACGCTGTCCGTGCGGACGCTGTCCAGGACCGTGAGCGAGTCCTGCTTGCTCGTGAAGCTCTTGATCGGACGTCCGGCGGCGTCGAGGATGTCGAGCGTCACCTCGCGGTTCTTCTCCTTGATCCAGTAGTAGATCATCGCCCCGTTCGGCGGGTTCTTCCCCACCGGGTGCGCCTCCGTCCCGGGGCCGAAGAAACCGCCGCTCCAGTCCACGCGGTACGCGTCCCGCGGCTTGAAGAGGTGCGCGGCTTCGCGCGGCACCGCGCGCGATAGCTGCCGCAGCGGGGAGATGTCGTCCAGGATCCAGAACGACCGGCCGTGCGTCGCCGCGATGAGATCGCCCTCCTTGATCGCCAGATCGTGGACCGGCACGATGGGGAGATTGAGACGCAGCGACTGCCAGTTCGCGCCGTCGTCGAACGAGATCCAGACGCCCCGCTCCGTCCCCGCGAACACCAGGCCCGGCCGCACCGGGTCCTCGCGGACCGCGCGCACGAACTCGGTTGCGGGGATGCCGTTCACGATCTTCCTCCAGGTGGCCCCGTAGTCGGTCGTCTTGTAGATGTAGGGCGTCATGTCTTCCAGCTGATAACGGTTCGCCGCGACGTACGCCGTGCCGGGAGCGTGGTGCGACGCCTCGATGACGGAGATGCGCGTGAACGGCGCGACCGCAGGCGGCGTGACGTCCTTCCAGGTCTTGCCGCCGTCGCGCGTGACGTGGACCAGTCCGTCGTCCGAGCCCGCCCAGATCAGCCCTTTGACGCGCGGCGACTCGGCGAGGGCGAAGATGGTCGCGTAGTACTCGGCCGTCGTCTGGTCGAGCGTGATCGGCCCGCCCGAGACGCCGAGCGTCGCCGGATCGTGCCGTGTGAGATCGGGTGAGACGACCGTCCAGCTCGCTCCCTCGTTCAGCGACCTGAAGAGCACGTTGCCGCCGTGGTAGAGCACGTGCGGGTCGTGGGGTGAGATGAGCAGCGGCGCGGTCCACTGGAACCGGTACTTCCCCTCCCCGGCCGGATGGCCGTCGGGGCTGTCCGGCCAGGGGCTGATCATGCGCCAGAAGCCGGTCTTGTGGTCCACGCGCGCGAGAAAGCCGGAGTTGTCCCCGCCGTACGTGATGTCGGGCTCGTCGGGACGAGCCTGGACATGGCCCGACTCACCCGCGACGTCATACCACTGGGCGCGGTCGATCCCGCCCGGCCAGCGGCTCGGACCGCACACGCCCGAGTTGTCCTGCTGCGCGCCGCACACCCGGTAGGGAAAGTGGTTCGTGGTCGTCACGTGGTAGAACTGAGCGGTGGCGTAGTCCTGGTCGGTCCAGGTCTTGCCACCGTTGAACGACACGTTCGCCCCACCGTCGTTCCCTTCGATCATTCTCTGGGGGTCGTTGGGAGCGATCCACATGTCGTGGTTGTCGCCATGCGGGTCGACCAGGTGCCGGAACGTCCGGCCGCCGTCCGTCGACTTGTAGGCGAAGACGTTGAGCGCGTACACCGTGTTCGTGTCCTTGGGATCGGCGAAGATCCGCGAGTAGTACCAGGGCCGCTGCCGCAGCTTCCGCTCGGCGTTGACGTAGCGCCACGTCGCGCCGCCGTCGTCCGAGCGGTACACGCCGCCCGCGTCGGCCTCGATCAACGCCCACACCAGCGATGGCCTCGCAGCCGAGACCGAGAGTCCGACGTTGCCGAGCAGTCCCTGCGGGAGGCCCGGGTTGTGCGTGAGCTCCGTCCAGTGCTCGCCGCCGTCCGTGGACTTGAAGATCCCGCCGCCCGCCCCCCCGGAAACGAGCTGCCATGGCTTGCGCTGCGCTTGCCAGAAGGCCGCATACAGCACGTCGGGGTTGGAGGGGTCGAGCACCAGGTCCGAGACGCCGGTCGAGTCGTTGCGGAACAGCACCTTGCGCCACGACTTGCCGCCGTCGCTGCTCTTGTAAACGCCGCGCTCGGGGTTCGGGCCGAACGCATGCCCCTGTGCGCCGACCCACACGATGTCGGGATTCGCCGGGTGTACTCGCACCCGGGAGATCTGCTGCGTCTCGGCTAGGCCCACGAACTCCCATTTCTTCCCGCCGTCGGTCGTCTTGAAGACGCCATCGCCGTGGGAGACGTTGCCGCGGATCGGGTACTCACCCGTGCCGACGTACACGATGTCCGGGTTCGATTCGCTCACGCCGATCGCGCCGATCGTGCCGCCGAAGTACTTGTCGGTCGCCGGCAGCCAGGTGTTGCCGCCGTCCGTCGTCTTGAACACGCCGCCGCCCGTCGTTCCCATCCAGTATTCGTTGGGCCGGGACGCCGAGCCGGCGACGCTCACCGAGCGCCCCCCACGGAAAATGCCGATCTCGCGCCACTTGAGAGCGGCGAACACGGTGGAATCGTATGGCGTGGCCTGCGCCGACGCCGGGCGTGGGCAGAAGAGGACGGCAGTGAGGGCGACGGCAGCGGCAAACGGGAGGGGACGAGCTGACACGGCTAGGACCTCCGGGCGAGAGGACTGAGGAAGGGGTCTCATGTAGCACGCAAACGGCGCCCTGCGCAAGGGCGCCGCAGACCTAGCCGAACAAGGGTGCCGCGCAGGGTTACTGGTGGGGATTCATCATTATCCCCGGCATCTCCATGGGCTTTTCGGCGATCGAGGACTTCGCGTCCATACCACGTCCGGTGAGCACCAGGTCGCCGTCCTTCGAGTGCGCCTTGACGATCCCGAAGGGGATGTCGCGCGACATCCAGGCCTCGCCACCTTCCGGGTCCTTCATGTGCAGCGCTTTAATCGAGCCCGCAGGCACGGTGACGGTCTCCCAACCCACCGCCCGGGCGCCGGCACAGCGGCGCGTGATCGCGAGCGCCGGGTTGTTCTCCGCCATCCGCTGGTTCATCATGCCGAGCATCTGGGCAGGCATCTTCATCGCCGGCTGGCCTGCCGTCTTCACGACCATGCCATGGATCCCCGAAGCCTCGACCCCGAGTCCGGGGACGAGCACCTGCATGATGCCCTCGCCGCGTGTCCCCATCTCGCTGCCGCTGATCTCGATCCAGTACAGCGTCGTGTCGCTGCGCCGCTCAGATCCGACGATCGCGAAGCGCGCCTTGCCGCTGTGCCCGGACGCTCCTGTGACACTGTACGACGCCCATTGGCCGACCGTGACCGTGCCGATGGCTTTGCAGAGCTGAGCGAGGTCTTGGGCGGCGGCCGGCACGGTGGCGATCGGAAGGACGGCAGAGGCCGCAAGGGCGGCAAGCATCGGCAGCGGGTGTTTCATCGGTCGTCTCCAAACAGGGGAACGGGCATTATGCGCCCATCTGGTACCGATGACCAGGACGACGGTTCCTAGATCACTCCTCCTGCTCAGCCTCCTTGAACTCCTCGAGCACCGGATGGGTCCGTGAGAGCAGGAAGAAGGTGAGGATCCCGCCCACGAGGTTCCCGCCCAGGATACGCACCCACGCCAGGTGTCCCAGGCCGACCTGCGAGAGAAGAGCCGAGAGCATTGCGAAGGCGAACGAGATCAGGAAGAACCCCAACGCCGCCGCCATGATCAGGCTGGGCTCGCGTGCGGCACGGTGCACCACCGCTACGGCGGTAACGCCATACGCCAAGCACAACAGATAATGCAGGACGGTGAACAGCGCGATGCCGCCCAGCACGTGAAACGTCCGGAACGGCTGACCCGCCACAGCATCGACGATCACGAGCCAGAGCCAGATGGCGGTGCCGACGATCAACCCGAGGGTGACTCCCTCGCGCAGCGATTGATGGCTTCTCCACATTAGGCAGCTCCCGCTAACTTGGGATTGGTAGTTACCTCTTGTACTAACACCCCAACCTCAGGAGTTGTGCCCTATGACCCTGCCAAGGCGCCCGCTCGGCACGAGCGGGCTCGAGATCACGGCGGTGGGCTTCGGGGCATGGGCTATCGGCGGCGGCGGCTGGTCTTTCGGGTGGGGCCCGCAGGACGACGCCGCCTCGCTTGCCGCCATGCATCGCGCGATCGACCTCGGCGTCAACTGGATCGACACGGCGGCCGTGTACGGCCTCGGCCACTCCGAGCAACTGGTCGGGCGACTGTTGCGCGAGCTTGGCGCCGCCGACCGCCCGCTCGTCTTCACCAAGTGCGGTCTCGTGTGGGACGAGCGCGATCGGATGGCCGTCGCGCAACGGGTGTTGCGACCTGAGTCGATCCGCCGCGAGTGCGACGCGTCGCTCCGCCGCCTCGGGGTGGAACGCATCGACCTCTACCAGTTCCATTGGCCCGACGAGACGGGGACCCCGGCGGAAGACTCCTGGGCCGAGATGGTTCGACTGGTCGAGCGGGGCAAGCTTCGCGCGGCGGGTGTGTCGAATTTCGACGTGGCCCTGTTGCGGCGCTGCGAGGCGCTGCGGCACGTGGACTCGCTCCAGCCGCCATTCTCTTTGATCCGGCGCGAAGTCGCGGCGGCGGAGATCCCCTGGTGCGGCGAGCACGGGACGGGCGTGCTCGCGTACAGTCCGATGCAGTCGGGGCTCTTGACGGATTCATTCACCGCCGGTCGCGCGAAGTCGCTCGCGCCCGACGACTGGCGGCGCCGCAGCGCGGAATTCCAGGAACCGCGCTTGAGCCGCAACCTGGCGCTGCGCGACGCGCTCCGGCC
>DATDFP010000371.1:0-11904 GCA_036522535.1 Gemmatimonadales bacterium | reverse complement strand
CAGGGCTGTTACAATGAGACCGAACCATTCCCACATAGGCCCTCTTGACGGCGGGGACCGTGGCGGTATATTTATGCTGACGAGTGAATAATTAATACTATCGGTCAGTCCGGCTCATACTTTTGGGTGGTGTCCACGTGATCATGCTGCGCAAGCCGATCGTCAAGGCAAATCTCAATCCGGCGTGCTTCCCCCACGGGAGCGATCGGGCGGCATAAACGTGCAGACACTGAATGAACCCCCGGCCCGCTCCCAACGGAGCGGGCCTCTCTTTTTGAGCCTCAGGTGAGGAGAGGGCATGCCCGACAGGGACCGGTCAAGCTGGGCTAACCGTCGCGCTCCGCACCTCGACCCCTGGCGGGAACAGGACGCCTGCGGGGTTGGATTCGTGGCGCGAGCGTCGGGCGAGCGCTCGCATGAGATCCTCGCGTTTGCGCTCCAGGCGTTGGCGCGCGTGGCCCACCGCGGAGCGGCCGCCACGGACAACTCGGGCGATGGCGCCGGGGTGCTGACCCAGATCCCCCACCGTCTCCTCTACCGCGAGGCGCGACGCCTCCACCTGTGGCTCGAGCCCGGGCAGGCGTTCGCCGTCGGCGCGTTCTTCCTGCCGCGCGAGCACAGCGCCCTCGAGCGCGCGTCGGCCATCGTCGAGGAGGTGCTCTCGGGCGAGGGCACGCCGGTCCTCGGCTGGCGCGACGTGCCCAGCAATGCCCCGGTCCTCGGATCCACCGCGCGCGCCACCTGCCCAACCATCCGGCACGCCATCGTCGCCGCGCCGGCCGACGGCGGGCGCGATGCGGCGGCGTGGGAGCGCTCGCTGTATGTCGCGCGCCGCACCATCGAGCGGCGCATCGGCGCCGCCGGACCGGATCTCCAGCCCTTCTTCGTGTGCTCGCTGTCGGCCCAGACGCTCGTGTACAAAGCGCTGCTGACAGGCACCCAGCTCCCGGCCTTCTTTCCCGATCTCCAGTCTCCCGACTACGAGACGGCGATCGCGGTCTTTCACCAGCGCTATTCGACCAACACCAGCCCGAGCTGGCCCCTGGCGCAGCCCTTCCGCCTGCTGGCGCACAACGGCGAGATCAACACGCTGTGGGGCAACCGCAACGCGATGGCGGCCCGAGAGCCAGCGCTCGCCTCGCCGCTGTGGGGCGAGCGCGTGGAGGCCCTGAAGCCCATCATCTGGGCCGAGGGGAGCGATTCCGCGAGCCTCGACAACGCCCTCGAGTTGTTGGCGCGCTCAGGGCGGGACCCCGTGCACGCCCTGATGATGCTTCTGCCCGAGGCTCACGAAGGCGCCACCGAGATGGAGGCCGCGCTCCGGGGGTTCTACGAGTTCCACGAATGTCTGATCGAGCCGTGGGACGGCCCGGCCGCCCTCGCGTTCTCGGACGGCGTCCTGGCGGGCTCGGCCCTCGACCGCAACGGCCTCCGCCCCTGCCGCTACAAGATCACGCGGGACGGGCTGGTGATCGCCGGATCGGAAGTCGGGCTCGTGGACCTGAATCTGGGGGACGTCGTCGAGAGCGGCAGCCTCGGGCCGGGCGAGCTGCTCGTGGTGGACACCCGGCGCAAGGCGATCCTCCACAACGCCGAAGCGAAGCGCGAGGTGGCGCGACGGCGCCCCTACGGGCGCTGGGCGGCCCGCGGCATCCGGCCGGAGCTCGTTCTGCGCCAGCTCGCGTTCGGCTGGAGCTTCGAGGATCTGCGTTACGTGGTCGAACCGATGGGCGACGCGGGCCAGGACCCCGTGTGGAGCATGGGAGACGACACGCCGATCCCACCGCTCTCGCGCACCGCCCCGAGCCTGTACGCCTACTTCCGGCAGCGCTTCGCTCAGGTGACGAATCCGCCGATCGATCCGCTGCGCGAGACGCTGGTCATGTCGCTGCGGATGCACCTGGGTCGCCGCGGGTCGCTCTTGAGCGACCGGCCGTCCGTCGGGTGGCGGGCGGCAGCCGGGGGAGCCGGGGGGCGGCTCGTCCGGAACGAGCATCCGATCGTGCTCGAGGACGAGATGGCGGCGCTGCGGCGGGGAGGCGTCACCGGACGCGCACACACGGTGACCGTCCCGGCGGTGTGGGACCCCGCCTGCGGGCCCGACGGGTTGCGCAGCGCGCTCGAGACCCTACGCCGGGCGGCGCGGCGCGCGGTCGAGCAGGGAGCGCGCATCCTCGTGCTGAGCGACCGCGAGGCCGACACCACCCGCGCGCCAATCCCCATGCTCCTGGCCGTGGGCGCGGTGCACCAGCATTTGCTCCGCGAAGGGCTGCGCACGCAGGTCGGGCTCGTGGCCGAAGCGGGGGACGCGTGGGACGTGCACCACTTCGCCGCGCTGATCGGCTACGGCGCGGAAGCCGTGCATCCCTGGCTCGCCCTCCAATCCGTGAGTGCGGTCTTCGCGGAAGAACGAGAGGACCGCAGAGCGGCCAATGCCCCACGTCCTACGCCTCGTGAAGCCGCGCTGAAGTTCCGCACCGCGGCCGAAAAGGGTCTTCTCAAGATCATCTCCAAGATGGGGATCTCGACCCTGTCGTCGTATTGCGGCGGTCAGATCTTCGAGGCACTCGGGTTGGGCGCCGAGGTGATCGATTCCTGCTTCACGGGAACGGTGTCCGCGATCGGCGGGATCGGGTTCGCTGAGATCGCCGAGGACGTGCTCGCCCGCCACCACGCCGCCTACCCGGCGGAGCAGCCCGCGACGCGCGTGCTGCCGGACCACGGTCGGGTGCGCTACCGTCGCGACGGCGAGGACCACGGCTGGTCGCCGCCGATCGTCACGGCGCTGCAGCGGGAAGGATACGAGGCCTTCCTCGCAAAGGTCGCGGCGCGCCCACCCGCAGGCCCGCGCGACCTGCTGACGATCCGCACGGGGGCGAGCGCTCCCGCGCCGCTGGAAGAGGTGGAGCCGGTGGAATCGATCCGCCGCCGTTTCATCTCGACGGCGATGTCGCTGGGGGCGCTGTCGCCCGACGCCCACCGCACCCTCGCCATCGGGATGAACCGCATGGGGGCGAAGTCGAACTGCGGGGAGGGCGGCGAGGATCCGGACACGTACGCGCCGCTCGCCAACGGCGACCGGGCGGACAACCGGATCAAGCAGGTCGCATCGGCGCGCTTCGGCGTGACGACGCAGTACCTGATGCGCGCCGACGAGCTCGAAATCAAGATCGCCCAGGGCTCGAAGCCCGGCGAAGGCGGGCAGCTCCCCGGGCACAAGGTGACGGCGCTGATCGCGCGCCTGCGCCATTCGGTGCCCGGCGTGCCGCTCATTTCGCCGCCGCCGCACCACGACATCTACTCGATCGAGGACCTGGCCCAGCTGATCCACGACCTGAAGCAGGTCAACCCCCACGCGCGCGTGGGAGTAAAGCTGGTCGCGGAAGCGGGCGTGGGCCGCGTGGCCACGGGCGTCGCGAAGGCGTACGCCGATTATGTGCTCATCTCCGGACACAACGGCGGCACCGGCGCGTCGCCCCTGTCCTCGATCAAGCACGCCGGCTCGCCGTGGGAGCTGGGTCTCGCCGAGACGCAGGCCCTCTTGATCGAGAGCGGGCTGCGCCACCGGATCGAGGTGCGGACGGACGGCGGCCTGCGCACCGGCCGCGACGTCGTGATCGCCGCGCTCCTCGGGGCCGAATCCTATGGGTTCGGCACGGCGGCGCTGGTGGCGATCGGCTGCGCCATGGCCCGTCAGTGTCACCTCAACAGCTGCCCGACCGGCATCGCGACCCAGCGCCCCGAGCTGCGGGCGAAGTTCAAGGGGACGCCGGAGCAGGTGATCGCCTACTTCACGGCGATCGCGGAGGACGTGCGGCGGATCCTCGCGGGGATGGGCTTCCGTCGGCTCGACGAGATCATCGGCCGCGTGGACTTGCTCGAGCGGGTGGACCGGCCCGAGGTGCCGCGCGCGCAGATGCTCGACCTGTCCCCTATCCTCGCCGACCCGCTCGGCAGCCAGGAGTCCCCGCGCCGGCGGACCGTCGAACGCAACGACCGGCCCGGCGTCGAATCCCTCGATGAGCGGATTCTCGAGGTCCTGGGCCCTCGGCTGGAGGCAGGGCGGCCGTTCGCCGGCGTGTACGACATCGGGAACCACCATCTCACGGTCGGCGCCCGAATCGCCGGGCGGATCGTCGAGCGCCACGGGAACGCAGGGCTCCCCCCGAGCTCAGTGCGCCTCCGCTTCCGCGGCAGCGCGGGTCAGAGCTTCGGCGCCTTCGCGCTGCCGGCGCTGCACCTCGAGCTCGAGGGCGAGGCGAACGACTACGTCGGCAAGGGGCTCTCCGGGGGAGAGATCGTGATCCGTCCGTTCCGGGAGGCGGCGTACGCCGCGGAGACGCACCGCAACGTGATCCTCGGCAACGTGGCCCTGTACGGGGCGACCGGCGGCGCGCTGTTCGCCGCGGGCCGCGTGGGCGACCGCTTCGCGGTGCGCAATTCGGGCGCGATCGCCGTCATCGAGGGCGCCGGCAACCACTGCTGCGAATACATGACGGCGGGCGTCGTGGTCGTCCTCGGGCAGGTGGGCCGGAACTTCGCCGCGGGCATGTCCAACGGTGTGGCGTATGTGCTCGACGAGGCCGAGAACTTCGCGGCCCGCTGCAACGGCGACATGGTGGCCGTGCGGGCGCTCGACGAGCCGGACGAGAAGCTCGTGCTCGATCTCGTGCGCCGGCACGTCGCGAAGACCGGCAGCCCGCGGGCGCAGGCGATCATCGATGACTGGGAGCGCTACCGCCCGCTGCTCCGCAAGGTGGTGCCCCACACGGCGCCGGCCACCGCGGCGAGCCCGGCCGAGGCCGCGCCCGTCGCGGTGTAATCAAGCCGACCCCGCGTTCAGTACAGGTACGCTACGGCGAGGGCCACGCTGACCTGGTCCTTCTTGCCGGCGAACGTCGCGAGCGTCGACCGGTCGTAGCGGACCTCGGGCCGGACCACGGCGCTCGGCCAGGCGCGGATGTTCAGCGTCGCCGTCCCGCTGCCGAACTTCTGCCCGGTGTTGGGGAGGAAGCCGTAGTACCCGCTCGTGCGCGCGCCGTCCTCGTCGTTCACGTAGTCGCCGCGCAGCGCCAGGCCGAGGGACGAGCTGAAGTCGTAGGTCACCCACGCCCCGGCCGCCCACCACTGAGCGTCCTTGCTCAGCACCGGCAGCGCCGCGTTGGCCTGCTCCTTCCCGTAATCTCCCTGTAGCCACACGGCGGCCTTGCCGACTTTGCGCCAGATCAACCCGTCGACGCCGTAGCGGTTGGCCGTGTTGTTGTCCGGCTCCTCCGGGCCCCAGAACCCCACGATGCCGATCGAGGTGAGCGCATCGGGGTAGATCCCCACGCGTCCCATCAACGACTTGTGCGTGTTGTTGTCGCGCACCTGGTCCCACCCGTTGATGACGCGGAACTGCGCGTCCACGTGGTTGTTGAACTTCGTTTCCACGCTGACGCCGAGCCCCGTGAAGTTCTCGACGTAGATGAACTGGTTCCCCTCCGACCAGTTGGGGTTGGCGACCGCCTCAATCACCTCGAGACCCATGAGGGTGGGGATGCGACCGACCTTGAACTGGAGGCCGTTCCCGCTCGCAGTCGGCACGTTCAACGTGACGTAGAGGTGCGGGATGTCCCCCTCCGGGCCGAGGTCGAAGCCACCCGACTTGATGAGGGTCGCGTTTTGGCCGAACAGGAGCTCGGTGTGGAACCCCGCGCTGAACTTCGCGGGGTCGTACGGTCTGTCGAGCACGACGGCCAACGCGTTGAGCATGAAGCGGCTCTGAAGGCGGTCGTAGAGCCGCCCAACGATCGTGTCACCAATGCTCCGCCCGGAATAGGCATAGGACGCTTCGGCAAAGCCGGTGAGCTTGAAGCCCGCGAGCGTGGTCTCCAAATGGTTGGGCGGCGGGTCGCTCTTCTTGGCCATCGTGTCGGACGGCGTCGTCGTGTCGGACGGGTCGCGTTGGGGCGGCGCGCTCTGTGCGGCCAGCCATCCCGGCCCCAGAAGCAGCGCGCCAAGCAGCGCGACCGGCGTGCGCAGGCGGAAAGGGCGCATGGGCTCTCCTTTGCGTTTGTCGTGTGGTCGTGTGAGTGATGCATGCAGGTGTAGGGGCGCAGCATGCTGCGCCCCTACTTTCAAGGCGTGACGCCCGTTTCCCGCGGCGACCCGCGTCTTCACACCGCCTCGGGCTCGGGCTCCAGCCGCCCCACCCCCGAAGCAGCGGCGGCCGGCTCGCTGAGGATGACCGCCGAGGCGAGCTCGGGAGTGCCCGGGTAGGCCAACGCGCCCATCTCCGGCAGGTCGAGCCCGATCTCTTCGACCTCGGCCGAGACGCGGTGGCCGCCGACGAGCACGGCCGTGACCTTGTAGGCGACGTAGGTCATGGCGCCTACGGCCACGAAGTTGGTCACCCCGCCGATCAGCTGCGCCGCGAGCTGGCTCGCGTCGCCGTAGAACAGCCCTCGCACCGCGCCGTTGACCCCGTTCCAACCCTCGCCATAGGTGCCGTCGGCGAGCAGGCCGAGCGACAGGATGCCCCAGAGCCCGCAGGCGCCGTGCACCGAGATCGCACCGACCGGGTCGTCGATGCGCAGCGTTCGCTCGACGAAGAAGACCGACGCACAAACCAGGACTCCGGCCGCACCACCGATCAGCACGGCCGACGGCGCCGTGACGAAAGCGCAGGGCGCCGTGATCGCCACCAGTCCCGCCAGCGTCCCGTTCGCCAGCATCGAGGGATCGGGTTTGCCGTACTTGGTCCACATGTAGAGCATCGCCGTCACACCGCCCGCCGCCCCAGCCAGCATGGTGTTGGTCGCGATCACACCGATGCGCAAGTCCGACCCCGCCAGCGTCGACCCGGGGTTGAAGCCGAACCACCCGAAGCACAGGATGAACGTGCCGACGAGCGCCATGGGAAGGTTGTGGCCCTGGATCGCGTTCGCCGACCCGTCCTTGTTGTACTTGCCGCGGCGCGGGCCGAGGAGCCAGGCCCCGACCAGCGCGATCACGCCGCCCGTCATGTGCACCACCGACGAGCCCGCGAAGTCCACGTGCCCGTGCCCGAGGCCCAGGTTGGTGCCCAGCTGCGATAGCCAGCCGCCACCCCAGGTCCAGTTGGCATAAATGGGATAGATGACCGCAGCGACGAAGACGCTGAATACGGCGAACGCCGAGAATTTCCACCGCTCGGCCATCGCGCCCGTAGGAATCGTCGCAGTCGTGTCCATGAACACCATCTGGAACAGGAAGTAGGCGAATACCGGAGCCGTGTAGGCCACACCCGTCAGAAAAAATCCGGTATGGCCGAAGAGGCCCCACGTCTTGCCACCCAGGTGGATGGCGAACTCGTTGCTGAGCTTGTCAAACCCGCCCAGGGTCGAAAGCGGACCGAGCCCGCCCGCCTGCAGGGCAAACCCGACCGCCCAGTAGGCGAGCATCCCGATCCCGTACACCATGAAGTTCATCGCGAACGTGTGGGCAGCGTTCTTGGCGCGCGTGAACCCGGTCTCCACCATGGCGAACCCGGCCTGCATGAACATCACCAGGAACCCCGTGATGAGCGTCCACACGAAGTTGATCGCCACCGTGTTCGCGGCCGCCGCGGCGTTCGCGGCCCGCGCCAGCGAGTCCGTCGCCAGGGCCGCCGGCGCGGCGGGGATCCCTTGCGCCCCCAGCGCCAGTGGGCCGGCGAGGCTGAAGAGAGTGGCTAGGGCCAACACGCGTTTCATGACATTCTCCTGTTCCAAGGGTAAATCAGATGCACGCCTATGTTACCCACATTGTGCATAATGTGCACTGAATTGGCGACACTGGGCAACTACCCATTCGGGTGGTATTAAACGCTGTGTGCTATTTTGTGCAATTATCGCACATTTCGGTGGACAAGCTAGCTAGCGTCCATCCTCGCTGGCAGGCCTTACGCCTGAGGGTCCACAAGGGGACACGAGTCCTGGCTCAGGCCTAGCGAAGGGGGCCAACTGCGGTCCCCAAGGAACGCCCGGCGCCCGTTGGCGCGACCCTCCGCAGGTGATACTGGTACACGCCGTTCAGCGGTCGCCCGTACCGTTGACGCATGCCGAGTTGCGGCCCGCCCCCGGAGGTTCTCATCTTATGGCGATGGCGAGTGTGGCCCGTCCCTCGTGCCCACAAGGTGGAGAAGGTTCAGGGATGAGCTCCCGCTTGACACGGCCCGCGCCGCCCCGCAAACTTTCGCGCTCACACAAGGGCTTCATGGACCTACCTTCAGGAGCTTCTCGCCCCACCCCGAGCGGCAGCCAGGATCACTTGGCCCGCCGAAAGCGGGCGTCTCTTCCGCTGTAAGGCCAGCATTTTTCGTCGTTTCCGAAAATCGATTTCGTTGACCGAGGCGCGCGTCGAGGCTTTGCCCGGCGTGCGAGAGGGTATTGAGAGGCCACCCCGTTGAATGAGCTGACCGGACCATCAGCGCCGACCGTGCTCAAGTTCGGCGGCACCTCCGTCGCGGACGCGGCCGCGTTCGAGCGCGTCGCCGCCATCGTCCGCGCGCACGGCGGTCCGCGGCCGGTGGTCGTTGTGTCCGCGCTCGCGCGCGTGACGGACGCCCTGTTCACGAGCGCGCGCTCCGCCGCCGACGGCGACGTCGCCGGGGCGCGACGCAACCTGGAAGCCCACCTCGAGCGGCACCACCACATCGCCAAGCGGCTGCTCTCATCCGGCGCGGCGGCGATCTTCAGCGACGAGCTCGCGGGTGCACGCCGGGACCTCGCCGCACTGCTGGAGCGGCTGGCGGCTGAGCCGGAAACCCACGCCCCGCTGCGCGACGAGATCGCGTCCTATGGTGAGCGACTCTCCGCCTCGCTGCTCGCGGCGACCCTCGCGGCCGCGGGGCTCCCGACACGGCGGGTGGACGCGCGCTCCTGCATCATGACCGACGACAGCCACGGGCAGGCGACGCCCGCACTGGCCGAAACGGAACGCCGCACCCGGGCCGAGCTGCTCCCCCTCCTCGAAGCAGGACTCGTGCCCGTCCTCGGCGGCTACATCGCCGCGACCCGGCAGGGGCGGACCACCACACTCGGCCGGGGCGGCTCGGACTACACGGCGTCGCTCGTGGGCGCCACCCTCGGCGCCGAGGAAATCCAGATCTGGACCGACGTGAGCGGCGTCCTCACCGCCGATCCGCGCGTCGTGCCCCGCGCCCGCGCGATTCAGCGGCTCTCCTACGCGGAGGCCGCCGAGCTGGCCTACTTCGGGGCTAAGGTGCTGCACCCCAAGACGATTCAGCCGGCGATGGACCGGGGCATCCGGGTGCGCATCTGCAATTCGCTGGCGCCCGAGGAGCCCGGGACGGTCGTCGCGGCCGAGACCGACCGCTCAGATGGGACCGTCAAGGCCATCGCGCACAAGACCGGGATCACGGTGCTGCAGGTCGTTTCCGGCCGGATGTTCGGCGCGTACGGATTCTTGCGCGCGCTGTTCGAGGTGTTCGACCGCCATCACGCCGTGGTGGACGTGGTGACCACGTCGGAAGTCAGCGTCTCGCTCACCCTGGAGCACGTCCGCTCGCTGCCCGAGATCGTGAGCGAGCTGCGCTCCCTGGGCGACGTGAGCGTCGAGCCGCAGCGCGCGATCGTGTGCGTGGTCGGCGAAGGGCTGCGCACGACGCCGGGCATCGCCGCCCGCATCTTCACCACGGTGCGGGACATCAACGTGTCGCTGATCTCCCAGGGGGCGTCCCGCGTCAACCTCACGTTCGTCATCGCGGAGGACCGGGTGCGGGACGCCGTGCGCCGGCTGCACGAGGCGTTCTTCGAGCGCGAGCCGGCACAGGTCGGCGCGCCCGTCAGGCCGGGCGGATGACCGACCCGGTCGCGCTGGCGCACCGGCTGGTGGACATTCCGTCCGTGTCGGGCGCGGAGAGCGACGCCGCGCAGTTCGTGGCGCACCACCTGACCGACCTCGGCTACCGGGTCGAGGTATTCGAGGCTCTCCCGGGTCGCCCCAACGTGCTGGGGACCACAGACCGCCCACCGTGGGTCGTCCTGTCCACGCATCTCGACACCGTGCCGCCCCACATCCCGGCCCGAGAGGAGGACGGGTTCCTGCACGGACGCGGCGCCTGCGACGCGAAAGGCATCATCGCCGCCCAGATCGCGGCCGCGGAGCGGCTGCGGGGCGAGGGGGTGGGCGAGATCGGCCTGCTGTTCGTCGTGGACGAGGAGATGGGCAGCGCGGGGGCGCGTGCGGCCAACGCCCATCCGCGCGCGCGGGAGTGCCGCTGGCTGATTGACGGCGAGCCGACGGACAACAAGCTCGCCGCCGGCTCCAAGGGATCGCTCCGGCTCACACTCCGCACCGAAGGGGTCTCCGCCCACTCGGCCTATCCCGAGCAAGGGCGTTCGGCCATCGACGCGCTGCTCGACGTGCTCGCCGACGTGCGCCGCGCCCCCTGGCCGGCGGATCCGTTCTTCGGCGAAACGACGGTGAACATCGGCGTCATTGCGGGGGGGACGCGGCCGAACGTCGTCGCCGGCGAGGCCAGAGCCGATCTCCAGATCCGTCTGGTGACGGACGCCGCGCCCGTGAAGCGGCTGCTCGAGCGGGCCGTCGGGACGCGGGCGCAGATCGAGTATCTGACCGCGGTGAACCCGCTGCGACTCGCGACGGTCCGCGGGTTCGAGACCTGCGTGGTCCGTTTCACGACCGACGTCCCGAACCTCACGGGCTGGGGCCAGCCGCTGCTCATCGGGCCCGGATCGATCCTCCTCGCTCACACCGACCACGAGCGGATCTCGCTGGCGGAGCTCAGGGCCGGCACGGATGCGTACGTCCGCCTGGTGCACACTCTGCTCCGGGAGAAGGCGGCCGCGTGAAGCTCGCGCTGTTCGGCCACGGCCGGATGGCCCGTGCGTTCGAGGCGCATGCGGCCGCCGCGGGCCACGAGGTGGGCGCGGTGCTCAGGTCACGCCATGCGTCCGATGCCGTGCGACTGCTCGCCGGCCACGACGCCGCCATCGACTTTTCCGTTCCGGGGGCGGTGCTCGCCCACGTGGAGGCGTGCGCCGCCGCGGAGGTGCCGCTCGTGGAGGGGACGACGGGGTGGCAGGCCCAGGAAGCGGCGGTCCGGCAGGTCGTGGCGGAGCGGCACGCGGCGGTCGTGTACGGAGCGAACTTCTCGATCGGCGTGAACGTCTTCTACCGCATTGTTGCGCGGGCTGCCGAGCTGTTCCGGGGCCTGGACGCCTACGCGCCGTTCATCGAGGAGGCGCACCACGCAACGAAGCGCGACGCGCCATCGGGCACCGCGCTCGTGCTGAAGGAGATCCTGCTCCGGGAATCGGGCCGGGGCGACGTGCCGGTGGCGAGCACGCGGGCGGGGCACATTCCGGGCACGCACCGCGTCGGCTTCGATTCCGCGGGTGACCAGGTTCTGCTCACCCACACCGCCCGCAGCCGCGAGACGTTCGCCGCAGGCGCCCTGCTCGCAGCGCATTGGATCGCCGCGCGCCGGGGGCGCGCCGGCATCTACGCCTTCACAGACGTGTTGGACGACGTGTTGTCGTCGTGCCAACGTACTTGGCCTGATGTTGGCGGTGGCTCTCGCAGAACGGAGCGGGAGTGAGGAAGGACGGCTGCGCACCAGCGTCCTTCAGGGACGAAAACGTTGGACCGGCATTAGCGTCGGAAAGGGAGGTCGTATGACGACGCGCATCGATTGGCTGCGCGGCTGCGGGACCGCGCTCGTTACCCCGTTCACCGCCTCCGGCGACGTCGACGAGACCCAATTTCGCGCCCTCGTCGAGGGGCAGATCGCCGGGGGCGTGCGGCTGCTCGTGCCCTGCGGCACCACGGGGGAAGCCGCCACGCTGACACCCCCGGAGCACCAGCACGTCATCGCGCTGACCGTGGAGGCGGCGCGGGGCCGCGCCCGCGTGCTCG
>DATDFP010000370.1:0-10461 GCA_036522535.1 Gemmatimonadales bacterium | reverse complement strand
CTGGACACGGCGTGGGGGTCTCTCGCGGAGGTTCAGACTGCTCTCGAGATCGCTCGGGACGTGGGATACCTTGAGCTGCCGGACTTTGGCAGACTGGAGGCGCTTGCGGTCGAGACGAGCAAGACCCTGTATGGGCTACTGAGAAAGATCAGCGATGCAACCCCGAAGGATTCCAAGCCCCGCTGACTGTTCTCCCCTGCTGCGTCTGCTGCGTCTGTGCGTCTAGCCTATCGGCGTCTGTGCGTCTAGCCTATCGGCGTCTGTGCGTCCAGCCTATTGGCCTATGCTCTCACCCAGCGCGCCAGCTCTCTCAAGTTGGGGCGTTTGCCGGTCATCAGTATCCCGACTCGGTATATCCTCGCCGCGACCCACGTGACCACCGCAATGCCACCGACGAGCAGGGCCAGGGAGGCAGCGACCTCACTCCTTGCGACGCTCCCTGCAGCCCAGCGGACCGGCATGGCGATCGGCGCGGTGAACGGGATCAGCGAAAGCGCGATCGAGTACGTCGACGCCGGGTCACCGGCGAGTGCGAACACCGACAGGTAGGCGAGCATCAGGAGGAACATCACAGGCTGCTGCGCCTGGCGCGCTTCCTGCTCGTTGGACGACATGGCGCCGACGGCCGCGAACATGGCCGAATACAGCAAGAACCCGCCCAGGAAATAGGAGAGAAAGATGGCGATGGTGGCCGCTGAGAGGCGGGGCATCTGAAACACGGCCGGCTCGCTGTCGAGCGGCGCCAGCCGCCCGGCGAGGGCCGCCCGTTGCGACAGCAGCAGCCGGCCTCCCAGGCCCCAAACCATGAATTGAAAGATCGATACCGCGCCGACGCCCAACACCTTGCCGAGCATCAACTGAAAGGCCGGAAGCGACGAGACGAGCACCTCGACGATGCGCGTCGTTTTCTCCTCCAACACCGAGCTCATCACGTTCACCCCGTACACCGCGATCGCCACGAACGACACGATCGCCATGACGTAGGCGAGGGAGAACGATTCCGCGGAGCTTTCTCCCGTCGTCTTCGCGCCCGCAATCTTCTTGGTCTCGAGCTTGATCCGGAGCTGCGCCCGGCTCACCGTCGCCGGGTCGACCCCGGCACGCTCCAGCCGCTCGTTCACGGCCAGGCGTCCGAGGACGCCCTGAAGCTCAGCGACGTCCCGGAACGCCGAGACGTTGGCAGCACGGTACTCGGCGGCGCCCGTCTCGATCGTCGCATCGGTGACAAGCAGGAGCCCCTCGAGCCGGTGCAGGCCCACCTGCCGCGCCAACGAATCCACGAGCCCGGCGCGCAGAGGCATACGCGCGACCACGGCGAACGTGCTCCCGCGGTCCAGCGAGTCCGCCACACGCGCGCCGAACCGGGTGGTGGTGCCATCGATCACCACGATCCGCTTGATGCCGCCGGAGCCGGTGAATAGCAGCGGGAGGAAGATCATCGCCCCGAAGAAGAGCGGGCCCAGAACCGCGGAGATCCAGAACCACCGGCTCCGCAGGCGCTCCACGAACTCCCGGCGGATGACGGCCCAAACCCTACGCACCGGGTCGTGCCTCCGCCCGGGCCGCCTCCGGGCCGACGAGATCGATGAAGATCTTGTTCAGCGACGGCTCCGTCAGCTCGAAGCGCGACAGGCGCGCGCCCGATCCGATGAGTTCCCGGAGGATTTGCTGGGGGTCGGCCCCAACCGCGAGCTCCAATTCGGCATATTGACCATAGTCGTCGATCTTCTTCACAAGTGCTTTATCGGCAAAAATTTGCGTTGCTGCTCCTGGACTGCCGTCGAACCCAATGGTGAGATGGTGTCCGCTATGTGTCCGCTTGATGTCGCTTAGGGCTCCCTCGACCAGCCTCCTGCCGCGGGCGATGATGCACAGTTCGTCGCACAGTTTTTCGGCCTGCTCCATGATGTGGGTCGAAAACAGGATGGTCACGCCATGTCGCCGCAACTCGAGCACCGTATCCTTCAGCACCTGGGTGTTCACCGGATCGAGCCCCGCGAACGGTTCGTCCAAGACCACGAGCTCGGGCTGATGCAAGATGGTCGAGATGAACTGCACCTTCTGTTGCATCCCTTTCGAGAGCTCGTCGATCCGGCGGAGCCGCCAATCGGACAGCCCCAACCGCTCGAGCCATTCGGTAGCCTTGACCCGCGCCACGCGTCGTTCGACGCCCTTCATCTCCGCGAGGAACACGAGCACGTCGAGCACCCGCATCTTGCGATACAAGCCGCGCTCTTCGGGCAGGTAGCCGATCCGCGCGGAATGATTCCGTGCCCGGTTTGCCATACGCGTCTGGTCGCCGAACAGCCGCACCGCGCCCTGGTCCGGTTCGATGATCCCCATGATCATCCGGATGGTGGTCGTCTTGCCGGCGCCGTTCGGCCCGAGCAGTCCGTAGATCAGGCCCGCGGAGACCTCGAGCGACAAGGCGTCGACAGCCGTGTGACCCGCGAAGCGCTTGGCTACGCGGTCGAGCACGATGACGGGCGGGGCCATGAGTCGAGGCTAATCTCGACCGGAGGAGGGCGACGGGGAAGGGGATTCCGCCGAACTCGGTGTCGGGTGCCGGGTGTTAGATGTCGGGGGACTCCGGGTTAGATCCACATCCCCCGACACCCGACCCCTGACACCCAACTCCTAGCCCTTGACCGCGTCGGTGAGCGCGTTCCAGGGAAGCAGGGCGCACTTGATGCGCACGGGGAACTTCGAGACGCCGGCGAGGGCGCGCAGGTCGCCGAGCGTCTTGTCGGTCGCGGCCGCGTCGTCGCCGTGCATCATTGCGCTCATCCGTTCGGCGAGGAGGAGCGCCTGGGGCACGGTGCTGTTCTTGAGCAGTTGCGTCATCATGGACGCCGACGCCTGACTGATGGAGCAACCCCGACCGACGAAGCGCACGTCCTTGATCAGGTCCCCTTCGACCTGCAGGTGGAGGTCGATCTCGTCGCCGCACAGCGGATTGGTGAGCGAGACCGAATGCGTGGCGTTCTCCAACGCCCCCTTGTTGCGGGGGCGCCGGTAGTGATCGAGGATCAGCTCCTGGTAAAGAGCGCTGAGCCTGGGCTCAGGCGGGGACGTATCCAAAGAGCGCACCGGCCTTCACGAGCGAACCGACCAAAGCGTCGACGTCCTCGAGGTCGTTGTAGAGGTAGAACGACGCGCGGGCCGTGGCGGCGACGTTGAGGCGACGCATCAACGGTTGGGTGCAATGGTGGCCGGCCCGGATGCAGATCCCGTCCTGGTCGAGGATGGTGGCGATGTCGTGCGGGTGGATGTCCCCGTATGTGAACGACACGACGCCGGCCCGGCGATCCCGCGGCCCGTACACGGTCACGCCCTCGATCTGGTTCAGCCGCTCGATCGCGGCCCGGGCGAGCGCCTGCTCATGCTCGGCGATGCGGTCGGGGCCGAGCCTCGCGAGATAATCGATCGCCGCCGCGAGCCCGACCGCGCCCTCGACGTTGGGCGTGCCGGCCTCGAACTTGTGGGGGATCTTGTTGTAGGTGGAGTGATCATCCCACACCTTCGAGATCATCTCGCCCCCGCCATGGTAGGGCGGCATCGTCTCGAGCAGCTGCGGCTTCGCGATCAGCGCCCCCGAGCCCATGGGCCCGAGCATCTTGTGGCCCGACAGAGCGTAGAAGTCGCAGTCCAGCTCCTGCACGTCCACCTTCAAGTGCGGGGTCGATTGCGCGCCGTCCACCACCACCACGGCGCCCACCGCGTGGGAGAGTCTGGCGAGCTGCGCCGCGGGGTTCACGGTGCCGAGCGCGTTCGACACGTACGGGAAGGCGACGATCTTGGGATGCCGCTCGAGGGCGAGCCCGAAGTCCGATAGATCGATCCGGCCGTCTTCGGTGATCTCGACCATCCGCAGCGTGGCGTCCTTCTCCTGGCACAAGATCTGCCACGGCACGAGGTTCGAGTGGTGATCCATGGCGGTCACGACCACGGTGTCGCCCGCGCGCACGGCCGCCCGGCCATACGAGCCCGCCACCAGGTTGATCGCCTCGGTCGTGCCCCGCGTGAACACGACGCCCTCGGTCGCCCACGCATTCAGATAGCCGGCGACCCGCTCGCGGGCCGCCTCGTACGCCTCCGTTGCCCGGATCGCGAGGCCGTACGCCCCACGGTGGACGTTGGCGTTGGTGCTGTGGTAGTAGTCGAGGATGGCGCTGAGAACGGCCTCGGGTTTCTGGGTGGTGGCCGCGTTGTCGAGATACACCAGCCGGCGGCCGTTCTCAAGCCGCTGGAGCAACGGGAAATCGGCGCGCAGCCGGGCGGCGTCGAGCACTACGCGGCCCTCGCCGCGGCGCCCGACTCGAGCCGGTCGCGCACCACCCGGTCGAGCCGCTCGCGCACCTCCGCGCGCCGCATCCGGCCGAGGATCTCGGCGGCGAACCCATAGGTCATGAGACTCCGCGCCGTCTCGGTGGAGAGGCCCCGGCTCCGCAGGTAGTACAGCGCCGTCTGGTCCAGCGGGCCCACGGTCGAGCCGTGGGTGCATTTGACGTCGTCGGCGTAGATCTCGAGCTGCGGCTGGCTGTCCGCCCGGGCCTCGGTCGAGAGCAACAAGTTGTTGTTGGTCTGTTTGGAGTCGGTCCGCTGGGCGCCGGGCCGCACGATGATGCGTCCGGTGAACACGCCGTGCGCCCGCTCGTCCAACACGCCGTTGAAGAACTCGTGGCTGGCGCAATGCGGCCGCGCGTGCTCGATGAGTGTGTGATGGTCCGCGTGCTGTGTCCCGCCGAGCAGGTAGAGGCCGTTCAGGATCAGCTCCGCCCCCGTCCCGTCGAGCACGGTATGGACGTCGTGGCGGGCGAGGGCCCCGCCGAGGGTCACCACGTGCAGGCCGAGGTAACTGTCCCGTCCCTGCTGGGAGTGCGTGGTGGCGACGTGATAGGCGTCCCGGCTCTCGCTTTGAACGCGGTAGTACTCCACACGCGCCCCGTCGCCGACGACGACCTCCGCGACCGCGTTGGTCCAGTAGAGGCCGCGCGCGAGCGAGACATAGTGCTCGATCACGGCGGCTTCGGCACCCCGATCGACGACCACCAGGTTACGCGGATGTGTGACGGCCGGTCCCAAACTCTGATCCGTGCTGATGAACAGCAATTCCAGCGGCTGCTCGAGCGCCACTCCAGTCGGGATGTGGACGAACGCCCCGTCGAGCAGGAACGCCGTGTTGAGGGCCGCGAAGGGGCTCTCCCGCCAGGCCACGTGGCGGGCGAGGTGAGCCCGGGCGAGCTCGCTACCGCCCCCGGCACCGAGCGCTGCGGCCAGGCTCCCCGCCTCAACCGCCTGGGGCAGCCCGACGCGCGACGACAGCGCCGGGGCATAACGTCCGTCCACGAAGACGGCCCGGGGCCCCGCCGCCCCACGGAGCAGGAACTGCTCGACCCGGCTCTCGGAGACGGGGACTTCGCTCCCCGGCGCGCGCACGAAGCGAGTTTCCGCGATGGGCGCGACGCTCGTGAAGCGCCATGCCTCCTGCTTCGTGGTCGGGAACCCGAGCTGGGCGAAGCGCGCGATCGCGTCCTCACGGATCTCCTTGAGCCACGACGGAGCGCCCCCGGCGCCGTTCCCCGCGAACGCCCGGAAGTCCGCGACGTACCGATCTATCACGTCTGCCAAATCAGCCGCCTTCCCGAGGGGCGTCATGCCACCGCCGCCCCTTCGCGGATCCAGTCGTAGCCCTTCTCTTCGAGCTCGAGCGCGAGATCCTTGCCGCCCGACTTCACGATCCGGCCGTCCGACAGAACGTGCACGAAGTCCGGGGCGATGTGGGTCAGAATGCGGTAGTAGTGCGTCACGAGCACCGTCGCGTTGTCCGGCCGGCGCAGCTTGTCCACCGTGTGCGCGACCGTCTTCAGCGCGTCAATGTCCAACCCGGAGTCGGTCTCGTCCAGGATCGCGAGCTTCGGCTCGAGCACGGCCATCTGGAGAATCTCGTTGCGTTTCTTCTCGCCGCCCGAGAAGCCGTCGTTCACCGGCCGGCTCAGATACGTCGAGTCCCAGCCGATCACCTGGAGCTTGTCCTCGAGCCGATCCATGAACTCCACAGGCCCGAGCTCCTCCTCGCCGCGATGCTTGCGGATCGCGTTCAGGGCCGAGCGGAGGAAATAGGCGTTGGTGATGCCGCGGATCGCGACGGGGTACTGGAACGCGACGAACACGCCTTCGCGCGCGCGTTCCTCCGGCTTCATCGCGAGCAGGTCCCTACCCTCGAACAGGACGGATCCCTCGACCACGGTGTAGGCGGGGTGCCCGCCGAGCACCTGGGCGAGCGTACTCTTCCCCGAGCCGTTCGGGCCCATGATGGCGTGCACTTCCCCGGCGCGCACCGTCAGATCGACGCCGCGCAGGATCTCGTGGCCTTCGACCGACGCGTGGAGGTTCTTTATCTCGAGCATTGCGTCTCTGGTCATCGTACGTTGTCCCCGGGCTTGCGCCCGGCCCCGGGCTTGCGCCCGGGGTTAGGGGGTTACCCGACGCTGCCTTCCAGACTGATGCCGAGCAGCCGCTGCGCCTCCACGGCGAACTCCATGGGCAGCTCCTTGAAGACTTCCTTGCAGAAGCCGTTCACGATCATGCCGACGGCGTCCTCGGCCGACAGGCCGCGCTGCTTACAGTAGAAGATCTGGTCCTCGCCGATCTTCGACGTGGACGCCTCGTGCTCCATGATCGCCGTGCTGTTGCGCACGTCGATGTAGGGGAAGGTGTGAGCGCCGCACTGGTCGCCGATCAGCATCGAGTCGCACTGCGAGTAGTTCCGGGCGTGCTCGGCGCCCTTCAGTATCTTCACGAGGCCCCGGTAGGTGTTCTGCCCGCGACCCGCCGAGATGCCCTTCGAGACGATCGTCGAGCGTGTGTTCTTCCCGATATGGATCATCTTGGTGCCTGTGTCCGCCTGCTGGCGCTGGTTCGTCACGGCCACCGAGTAGAACTCGCCGATCGAGTTGTCCCCTTGCAGGATGCAGCCGGGATACTTCCAGGTGATCGCCGACCCGGTCTCCACCTGCGTCCACGAGATCTTCGAGTCCCTGCCGAGGCATTTCCCACGCTTGGTGACGAAGTTGTAGATGCCACCGCGACCTGCTTCGTCGCCCGGGTACCAGTTCTGGATCGTCGAGTATTTGATGGTCGCGTTGTCGAGCGCAACGAGCTCCACGACCGCTGCGTGCAACTGGTTCTCATCGCGCACGGGGGCCGAGCAACCCTCGAGGTAGCTGACGTAGCTCCCCTCGTCCGCGATGACGAGGGTCCGCTCGAACTGCCCCGTGGAGGAAGCGTTGATCCGGAAGTACGTCGACAGCTCGAGCGGGCAGCGCACGCCCTTCGGCACGTACGCGAACGACCCGTCCGTGAATACCGCCGAGTTCAGCGCCGCGAAGAAGTTGTCGTTGTAGGGCACGACCGACCCCAGGTATTTCTGGACGAGCTGCGGGTGCTCCCGGATCGCCTCGGAGATCGAGCAGAACACGATCCCCAGCTTGCCGAGCTCCTCCCGAAACGTGGTCGCCACGGACACGGAATCGAACACCGCGTCCACGGCGACGCCCGCAAGCCGCTTCTGCTCCCCGAGCGGGATCCCGAGCTTCTCGAACGTCTCGAGGAGCTTGGGGTCGACCTGCTCGAGGCTCTCGACTTGGGGGCGCTGCTTCGGTGCCGCGTAATAGCTGATCCCCTGGTAGTCGATCGGCCCGTACCGGACGTTGGCCCAGTGGGGCTCGGACATCTTGAGCCAGTTACGGTAGGCCCGCAGCCGCCACTCGCACATCCACTCCGGCTCGCCCTTCTTGTGCGACAGGAGCCGGACCACGTCTTCGCTCAAGCCGGGCGGCACGACCTCGGACTCGATGTCGGTGACGAACCCGTACTTATATGGTTGCAGAACCTGGGCTTCGATCCCGCTGCTCATTTGGACTCCGGGCGTGACTGAGGGGCGACTGTGATCGCGTACTCGCAGGCGTTGCAGCCGCTCGCGATATGGCTGCGCCGCTCCACCTGGGCGCCAAGCACCTCACGAAGGAACCGCTCTTCTGCGGCGCATACCTCTGGGAACCGGTCGGCCACTGCACGGATGGCGCAATTGTGCTCGGACAGCCGGAAAGCCCCGTCCGTCTCCTGCCAGTCCGCCATGTAGCCCTGCTCGCTCATCAACCGAGCCACATGGTCCAGGCGCTCGGTGATCGCCGCGCCGCTCAAGTGCGCGAGCAGGCTCTCCGCCAGCTCCCGGTAACGATCCTCGAACAACTCGACCGCCGCCTTACGACCGGATTTCTCGGCGACGCGCCCGAGCACGTCCGTGAGCGCCTCCTCGTACGCGCGCGGAAACAGCGCCTCGCCCCTGGCGCTCAAGCGGTAGGTATAGGTCGGTGCCCCCACGCCGTGCTGCTCGCGGCCGTATGCGACCAGCGCCTCGCCCTCCAGCTCCTTGAGGTGGTGACGGATCGCGTTAGGGGATACGTCCAGCTTCTCCGCAAGCTGTTTGGTCGTACACGGTTGGGCGCGCTTGAGCTCGAGCAGGACTTCGGCCCGAAGTCCTTTGAGCGCTGCGAGTTGTGGCGAGTCGGCTCCCATGGCGAGCCAAATCCTAAGCGAAAGATTCGGGATTGTCAATAAGTCAAAGCATCTTGGTTTGAATTCGTAACTCATTGCTGAACTCTCGGTTGCTGCTCAGACTCGGATTCGACGCGGGGGTGACTCCCTAAGGTGTGCCGAATCGCACCACCAGTACTGCCTAGCGAACAGCCGGTCCGTGGCTGGTAAGTCCAGGGAGACCACACTATCAACCATGTGGTTGATATCTTGGTAAGTAGTTGATTGGTTGGTACTTGTAGTTTCCAGCGGCATCGAACGCTACGTCTCCTGCCCAAACCACACGACTCAATAGATGTCTCGGTTCACGTTGCGCACCAATCGCTCGTAGTCCTCCGGAGTGTTCACGTCGTCGATGACGGCAGGGTCGTCGACCGGAACGACCAGGAGTTCATCCTCGTGCCGCCGGAGCACGGCTTCGCCTCCGAAGCGGGTCGCCTCTTCGCTGGTCTCCAATTCGGAGAAAACCGACGAGTCCCAGAGCACCGGATGACCTCTGCGCTCCCCGAATGCGGGGAGAGTGGCTGTAGCACGGGACCGGCGGTAAGCCTGAAGTAGCCGCTCGACGCTCGAGACCCGGACGTGCGGGAGGTCGACCGGCCAGGCCAGTAGGGCGGCCGGGCGTAAGGGGCGGAGCGCCGTGAGGGCAACGCGGAGCGACATGATCGGCCCTGCCTCCACATCGGGGTTTTCAAGGATCACGCACTCCCGAGAGGCGAGAAAAGGCCGGATCCGAGGTGCGTCCGGCCCCAGGACTACCAGCCGGAGCTTCAACTCGAGCGCTTCGAGGGCCTCGAGAATCCGCACCACGAAGGGCTCACCCCGAAAGTCGAGCAGCGCCTTGGGAGTGCCCATCCGCGTCGAGCGGCCGGCGGCGAGGACGACGCCAGCGATGGCCATAAGGAGGAACAAAGAATCACCCACTCGCGCCTGTCCAGAGCGCCGCTTGGGCGGTCGCGTTCAGCCTCCCGTGTCCGTAACCGAGCCTGCGCAGGCCAGTTGTGCCAGGCGCCGCAGGGCCGTTAGCCTGTGGCAGCAACGCCTCAGTCGAGCTAGTTGCACGCCGTCGTCAAACCCCCAAATTGGCGACCCATGGCGCCGCGTCATATTCGCCAACTAGGCGACCCGATCCTCCGGGCGCGCTGCGAGCGGGTACAGAGCCCCAAGTCCGCCGCGACGCGCCTCATCGCGGACGACCTCCGGGACACGCTCCGCACCGCGAGAAAGAAGTACGCCATGGGCCGGGCCCTCGCGGCCCCGCAGATCGGCGCTCCGGTGCGGATCGTGTTCGTTGAGCTGGACAAGCAGCGCTGGACCATGATCAACCCGGAGATCACCGACGTCGGTCCCGACGACTTCGTGGTGTGGGACGACTGCTTCTCGTTTCCCGGCCTGCTGGTCCGCGTGACCCGCGCCTACCAGGCCACCCTCACGTACGCCGACCTGAAGGGCAAGCAACACACCCTCCAGCTCGAGGGCCCGATGTCCGAGCTGCTGCAGCATGAGATCGACCACCTCGATGGAATCCTCGCCCTCGACCGCGCGACCGGTCTCGACCCGTTCGCGTATCGCACTGAGTGGGAGAAGCTCCACGACGTGTCAGAGCGCTACGGCGCACCCAAGCCCCGCGAAATAACGTGACACCGGGGGGGGGCCCCTGAACACCGAACCACGACGGGCCGCGGGCGTCCCCCTTCCTTAAGTAGAAATTAAGAACCTCACTAGTGTGGCGTCCCAAGAGTGCCTTGCCTAATACGGCGTCGGTGGGTTCTAGAGGGCGCGTTGGTGCGGCGTAGACACGGCGCTGGGGCGCAGCGCTCCGGAGTGGTGGCGAGGAGCGCACCGCGGGGTCCCGCAGGGCGC
>DATDFP010000369.1:0-2802 GCA_036522535.1 Gemmatimonadales bacterium | reverse complement strand
CGAGTAGCGCGTCCACGTGCTCCGGCTGGCGCCGCAGCGCCCGCTCGAGGTCGCGCCGGGCGGCGGCGTAGTGGCTTGCGGCGGCGAGACGCTTAGCGCGCTCCACGAGCAGCGCGACGTCGTCGGGATCGGCGACGAGCGCACGGTCGAGATCGACGGGGAGCGGCTGCGCAGTAGCCGATCCGGCGGTCCCCGGGACGGGCGGCGCGGCGGGCGCGTCCGGGATGGGGACGGGGATCTCTGGGGGACCAGGGGGTCCGGAGGCGGTACCGGGGGGAGGAGCCGGGTCGTCGGCGCGGGGCTCGACCTGGACCGGCGGCGGCAGGCTGTCGCGCTGGACCTCCGCGGACGGAGCCGCGCTGTTGCTCTCCGCGAGCGATTCGGCTTCCTCGATCAGGTCCGACGCCACCCGTGCCCGGTCGGCAGCCGACTGCCAGCGGGGCTCCCGTTTGCGGATCACCCGACCACCTCGCTGGAAAGCCACGAGAGATAGAGGTCGAGCCCGCGATCCACCGGCAGCGCGAGAAGCTCCGGCACCTGGTAGGGGTGCAGCGCCCGTACCGCCGCACGCAGAGCGTCCCACTTGGATACGTCCGTCTTCAGCAGCACCACGACCTCGGTCTCCTCACTCAACTCGCCTTCCCAGCGGTAGATCGAGCGGGCGCCGCTCAGGATGGTCCCGCAAGCTACCACCCGCTCCCGGACGAGCGCTGTGACGAGCCGACGCGCATCCTCCTCGGCTCCGAGGGTCGTCAACACGACCAGCGCAGTAGGGTCCATGGGGGAGGGCTAAGTTATGGGACGCGCGGGGGTTAGGCAAGGAGAAGAGGCGGTAAGTGGCGGTAGGAGGCGGTAAGGGGCGGTAACGAGCGGTCGTCGCGCCGCCCCTACCGCCTCTTACCGCCTCTTACCGCCCCTTACCGCCCGAGTTGACCGAGACCCGGTACGTCGTCTACGCTACCGGGATATGTCCGGCGAGTCGTTAGTCGTCAGGGGTGCCCGCGAGCACAACCTCAAGAACGTCACGGTCGAGATGCCGCGCAACCGCCTCACAGTCATCACGGGACTGTCGGGGTCGGGGAAATCGTCGCTGGCGTTCGACACGATCTACGCCGAAGGACAGCGCCGCTACGTCGAGTCGCTCTCCGCCTACGCCCGCCAGTTCCTCGGGCTCATGGAGAAGCCGGACGTGGACGCGATCGAAGGCCTTTCCCCGGCGATCTCCATCGAGCAAAAGACTGCGGGCCACAACCCGCGCTCCACCGTCGGGACCATCACGGAGGTCTACGACTATCTGCGCCTGCTCTGGGCGCGCGGGGGTACGCCGCACTGCCCCAGGGACGGATCGCCCATCGAGCGCCAGAGCGCGTCGCAGATCACCGATCTGGTGCTCGACTGGCCCGAGGGGACGAAGGTCGAGGTGCTCGCGCCGCTCGTGCGCGGCCGCAAGGGCGAGTTCCGCGACGTGTTCGAGGCCGCGCGCAAGCAGGGCTTCGTGCGCGTGCGTGTGGACGGCGAGACGCACGACCTCTCCCAGGTCCCCAAGCTCAACCGCCGCCAGAATCACGAGATCGCGGTCGTCGTGGATCGGCTGGTCGTGCGCAAGGCGGACCGGGGCCGGCTCGCCGACTCGATCGAAACCGCGCTCAAGGCTGCAGACGGGACCGTGGAGGTCGTCCGCCAGGGCCAGGGGGGCGGCCCGAGAGCGACGCTCTTTTCCGAGCGCTATGCGTGCCCCGAGTGCGGGCTCTCGCTCGGGGAGCTCGAGCCGCGGCAGTTCTCGTTCAACTCGCCCTTCGGTGCCTGCCCGGAATGCTCGGGGCTCGGCGTGCGACGCGAGGTCAACGCCGATCTCGTCCTCGGCGATCCCAGCCTCTCGATCATGGAGGGAGTCATCCTCCCCTGGGGCGAGCCGAGCGGCTATCTGCGGAAAGTCATCCTGCCTTCGCTCGCCCGCGCGTTCAAATTCGAGCTGAACGCGCCCTGGAGGGATCTCGCGCCGGCGGTGAAGAAGGCGCTGCTCTACGGTGCGCCGGGGCGCACGCTCACGTTTCACTACGACAGCGGCAGCCCCGAGGGCGAGTACCAATCGGGGTGGGAAGGGGTCCTCAAGCACGTCGAGCGCCGCTACCGCGAGACGGCCTCGGACGGCGTGCGGGAGCAGCTGGAGGAGTACATGGTCGAGCAGCCGTGCCCGGCGTGCCGCGGCAAACGGCTCCGGCCCGAGAGCCTCTCCGTCCTGGTGCAGGGGAAGAGCATCGGCGACGTGGTCGAGTTGTCCGTCGCGGACGCGCTGGCGTTCTTCGAATCGCTGCCGCTCCGCGGCAACGGCCGTTCCGGCCTCGACCCGGCGATCGCCGGGCCGATTCTGAAGGAGGTGAACGACCGGCTCCGGTTCCTGAGGAACGTGGGTCTCGAATACCTCACGCTCGGGCGGTCCGCGGAGTCTCTCTCGGGCGGCGAGGCGCAGCGCATTCGCCTCGCGACCCAGATCGGCAGCCGCCTCGTCGGTGTGCTCTACATTCTCGACGAGCCGTCGATCGGACTGCATCAGCGCGACAACGATCGGCTGCTGGCGACGCTCAAGCATCTGCGCGATCTCGGCAACAGCGTGATCGTGGTCGAGCACGACCCGGAGGCGATTCTCGCGGCGGATCACGTCGTCGACATGGGACCCGGGGCGGGCGAGCACGGCGGGCAGATCGTCGCTCAGGGCACGCCCGAGGACATCCGGCGCGCGCCGCATTCGCTGACCGGCCAGTATCTCGCGGGCCGGCGCCAGATTCCCCTGCCCGCGAGATA
>DATDFP010000368.1:0-2845 GCA_036522535.1 Gemmatimonadales bacterium | reverse complement strand
CTGTCCCGCCAGCTCGCCGAGATCCAGCGCCCCCCCCCGTCCGGGGATTGCGGAAAGCTCACGAGGCTCATTGCCCCGGGGGCGCGCGCGTACGGCTCCGCCTGCCGCGTTACGAACGCCAGGTTGGCGACGAGCCGCGGGAGGCGGCGCTCCGCGAGCAGAAACCGGCGCTTCTCTGCGGACGGCACGCGCGGATCCGCGAGATAACGCGCCGCGACCACCGGCAGCTGGAAGTCGTCGTCGATCATGATGTAATTCTCGCGCACCGCCTGCAGATCGCCGAGGACGGCCCGGGCGCGCCCCAACAAGTCGCGCGCCGCCTTCCCGGTCGACCCGCTGCGGGCTTTCTCGAGCAGGCGGTTGTACTCGGCGGCATTCTCGCGAATCGCCTGACCCCCGAGCGCTTCTTCGTGGCTCACGTCCCCATCGGGCGACAGCTTGCGCAAGGCGCTGGCGATGACGTGCTCCGGCATCGCCGGGGCCCACACCGGCTGCATCAGCAGCGCCGTCATCAGCATGTCACGCCCGAAATACGTGGCGAAGTTGGGGAGCCCCGCCATCAGCTTCTCGCGGGAGCACAGCAGCTCGACCCCCCGCACTTCACGCTCGAGCCGCCGGAACCGCAGCGGGTGAGCCGTGTCCGCCCGGACCGCCGCGACGAAACGCCGGAAATCATCATTGAAGATCTCGGCACGCGTGAGCGGGGACAGGGCCGGGGCATCCGTCGTCACCCGCACCGTCAGACGCACGGGACGTCCTGAGCGGGATCGGATGGTCAAGGTGCGGGCCGTGTGCGTCATCACCGTCTCACCGGCGTCGCCCTCCAGCGCGAGCCACAGGTGATTGCGTCCGTCGAAGCTCACCTGCTCGACCCGCACGGCCCAGGTCCCGCCCTGGGCCCACGTGCTGAGCCGCGGCGCGAGCCGCGCGCGCAACTCGGCGACACTGCGCGCGCCCAGCAGCCCGAGGTGGCGATGCCGCTCGGCCGCGTCCAGGCGCTCCAGGTTCGCGATCAGCTCGACCAGCTCCTGTTGGAGGAAGGGCGTCGCGTCGAGCGGCAGGGAGTCGCGGCCCTGGTACTGGAAGTCGCGCTCCACGCGCATCGAGCCGAGCAGGAACAAGCCGACGGACACCGGGCCCGAACCGGCCCCGAGCCCATAGGACACCGAGCGCTCCCCCGCCCCGCCGCGCCCTCGGGGCGAGTCGCTGACCACGGCGCCGGATGACGCCCAATCGAGGGCGGCAGGCGCGCCAGCCGAGTCGCGCACCGTGAAGCCCACGCTCTCGTCGGCCGCGTCCGCCCACAGGTTCACGACCCGCCCGAGGCGACCGTTCACGTAGACCTGGAAAGCGTTGCCTTTCGCGTCCCGAAAGACCCGCGTCGCGTACCCCTGGTACGCCGCCGGATCGTCGAGGCCGGCCTCCGGGAAGGTGAGGTATGGCGGCACCGTATCCGGGTGTGCGATCATCCGGGCGGCGAGCAGCAGCGCGAGGAAGCTCATGGCGGCGGGCGAAAATACGGGTGCTAGGTGCTAGGTGCTAGGTGCCACCAGACCCCCCTAGCCCCTTAGCCCCTTAGCCCCTTCGCCTCTTCGCCTCTTCGCCTCTTCGCCTGCACCAGGTACACCGGCACTCCCAGCAGGAGGAGACCCGTTCCGAGACTTGCGTTCCTGGGATTCGCAAGCACCGCGCTCGCGACGACGTACAGGGCCGCGACCACGAACAGTGCGGGCGTCCAGGGATAGCCGGGCACGCGGAACGCCCCGGGCGCCACGCCCTCACCCCCCAACCCCGTCTCCCCAGGGTGGAGGGGGAGAGGGGTGACGTCACGCGCCCTATAGATGAAGAGGCCGGCAACGGTCAGGCCGAAGAATATCCAGTCCCCGAACGCGACGTAGTCCACGAGCTGGCTGAACGTGCCGGTCAGCGCGAGCAAGACCGCCCAGACCGCCTGAAACAGGATCGCCGCGGCGGGCGTGCGGTGGATGGGATGAAGCTTAGCGAGCGCCGGGAAGAAGACACCGTCCGCCGCCATCGCCTGCAACACGCGCGGCGTCACGAGGATCACGAGGTTCAAGAACCCGAACGTGGAGACCGCGATGCCCGCCGCGATCAGCGTGCCCCCCGCCGGTCCGAGCTGTGTGCGCATCAAGTCGGCCGCGGGAGCCGTGCTCGCCGCCAGCCCGGCGGGCCCGAGGACCCGCAGATATGCGACGTTCGCGAGCAGGTAGACCGCCACGACCACCACGACGCCGAGCACCAGCGCGCGCGGCAGGTTCTTCTCCGGCTCGACGATCTCCTCCGCGATGAAGTTGGTTTGCTGCCAGCCCCCGTATGTGAACAAGATGGGCACGAGTGCGGCCCCGAGGCTCACCACTACCCCCCACAGCCCTACAGGGGCGGTAGAGGGCGGTAGAAGGCGGTAAGGGACGGTAGAGGTGGCGGCGAAGATCCCTGCTCCGATCAGCGCGGCGAGCGCCACCAGCTTGAGCACCGTGAAAATGTTCTGCGTGACCGCCGCCGGTTTCACACCCACATAGTTGATCCCCGACAGCAGCACGATCGCGGCCGTAGCCACGGGGTCCGTGAGCCGCTCGGGAAGGGCAAGCAGGGCCAGCGTGTAGTTCGCGAACGTCACCGCTACGGCCGCGATGGCGCCCGTCGCGATGACGAGCAGCAGCGCCCACCCGTAGAGGAAGGCCGGGAGCGGCCCCCACGTCTCCCGCAGGTAGACGTAGCCGCCGCCTGCCTTGGGCCGCCGCTGGCCCAGCTCCCCGAAGCAGAACGCGCCGATCAGTGCCACGACCCCACCCAGGACCCACGCGATGAGCGTGAGCCCGGGCGA
>DATDFP010000367.1:0-9332 GCA_036522535.1 Gemmatimonadales bacterium | reverse complement strand
CGCGTGCCGGGAGCGGCTCCCCATCGCGGTCCACCTCGCCGAGTCGCGCGAGGAGACCGCGCTGGTGCGCGACGGTGCGGGTCCGTTCGCGGACGCGCTGCGCGCCCGCGGCATCGCCGTCGTGCCACGCGGCCGCTCGCCCGTCCGCCATGTCGTGGAACTAGGCGTCGTGGGACCTGGAACGTTGTGTATTCACTGCGTTCAGGTTGACGAGCAGGACATCGCAGTCCTGCGGGACTCGGGGGCGGCGGTGGCCCATTGTCCCCGCTCGAATCGCGCGCACGGACACGGCGCCGCCCCGCTCGCCGCCCTGCGCCGCGCGGGCGTGCGGGTGGGGCTCGGCTCCGACTCCGTGGTGAGTGTGGGGGACGTGAACCTGTGGGCCGAAGCGCTCGCCGCCGGCCTCGACGGGGAGGAGGCGCTGCGAATGCTGACGATCGAAGGCGCCCGGGCCCTGGGCCTGGAGCGCCAGATCGGCTCGCTCGAAGTGGGGAAAGAAGCCGATCTCGCCGTGTTCCCCTCTACCGCCCTCTACCGTCTTCTACCGCCCTCTACCGCCCTCTTGACCGTCGTCGCCGGGCGTGTAGCTCAGCGCTAGATTTGTTGCCCCATGAAGACCCAACGCCACGCCGCCATCCTGAAGATCGTGCGGTCGGAACGGGTGGCGAGCCAGGAGCAGCTCCGCGAGCTCCTGAGGGCCGAAGGCTTTGACGTCACCCAGGCGACCCTGTCCCGAGACATCCGCGAGCTCGGCCTCGCCAAGGTGGTCGACCCCGATGGGGGCTCGCACTATGCCCCCCCCCTCGACGGCCCCCAGGCGATGCGCCCTCACCTCGAGCGACTGCTGCCCACGCACCTCGTCTCCGTGGACGGCGTGGGCCCCCTCCTTGTCGTGAAGACGCCCGCCGGCGGCGCACAGGCCCTGGGCCTGGCGCTCGATGCCGCGGCGTGGCCGGAGATCGTCGGCACGATCGCCGGCGACGACGCGGTCCTCGTCATCACCCGCAGTGGCCACGCCCGGCGCGCGGTGCAGACTCGACTCAAGGCGGCGGCCGGCCTCCCGGCGTGAGGACGGTTGACAGCCCCATCGGGTTCTGTATCTTTATGCATCTGACTGCATAAACCTGCAAGGAGCGCACATGGGGCCGTTGGTGGTGCTCGCTTATTCGGGTGGACTCGACACCTCGGCGATCGTTCCCTGGCTCCGCGAGCGGTACGGCGCCAGGGTTCTTTGTTTCGCGGCGGACGTCGGGCAGGGGGCCGGCGAGCTCGACGGGCTCGTGGAGAAGGCCGAGCGTTCCGGCGCCACGGGCTGCGTGATCGAGGATCTGCGCGAGGAGTTCGTCCGCGATTTCGTCTTCCCCACGCTGCGCGCCGGCGCCGTGTACGCGCGCACCTATTTGCTGGGCACGGCGATGGCGCGGCCGGTGATGGCGGCGCATCAGGTGGCGCTCGCCGAGCGGGTGGGTGCTCAGGCGCTCTCCCACGGCTGCACGGGAAAGGGAAACGACCAGGTCCGCTTCGAGCTCTCCTATGCCGCCCTCGCGCCGGAACTCCAGGTGATCGCGCCGTGGCGTGAATGGCAGTTCAAGGGTCGCGAGGATCTCATCGCCTACGTGAAGGCGAAGGGAATCCCGGTGCAGGCGACCGTCGAGAAGCCGTACTCCACCGATCGCAACGTCTGGCACTGCTCGCACGAAGGCGGAATCCTCGAGGATCCGGCGCAGGAAGCGCCCGAACACATCTTCGTCATGACCTCGAACCCGCTCGAAGCGCCGGATCGACCCGTCACGGTCGAGATCGGCTTCGAGGAGGGAACGCCGGTGTCGGTGGACCACGTGCCGCTCGGCCCCGTCGAGCTCCTGGAGACGCTGAACGAGGCGGCCGGTCGCCACGGCGTCGGCCGCGCCGATGTGGTCGAGGACCGTCTCGTGGGGATGAAGTCGCGCGGCGTCTACGAGACGCCGGGCGGTACCCTGCTGCACGCGGCGCACCGCGAGCTGGAGCAGCTCGTGCTCGACCGGCGCACGTTGCGGCTGAAGGACGAGCTGGCCCTGCGTTATGCGGACCTGGTGTACGACGGCCGGTGGTGGACGCCGGAACGGGAGGCGCTCGACGCGGCGATCACGAGCACTCAGAAGCGCGTTACCGGAGCCGTGCGGCTGAAGCTCTACAAGGGAAGCCTGGCCGTGGCGGGGCGCGAGAGCCCGTTCGCGTTGTACCAGAGCTCGTACGCAACTTTCGGCGAGGATACCGTCTACAACCAGAAGGATGCGGAAGGCTTCATCCGGCTGTACGGTCTGTCGATCAAGATCGGTGCAGGGATCGCCACCGAGCGCGCCGGGGCAGTCGGCGCGGCGGCGGACTGATGGCTCGACGCGCGCCGGAGACCGAGTCCCCCCCACCGCCGCCGCCCCCACCGCACCAGATGTGGGGCGGGCGCTTCACGCTCGGGCCGAGCGAGGCGCTCGACGCGCTCAACCGGAGCCTGCCTGTGGACCACCGGCTGTGGCCGCAGGACGTGGCCGCGAGTAAAGCATGGGTGCACGCCCTCGGGCGCGTCGGCGCGATCACCGTGGCCGAAGAGGCGCAGCTCCTCGATGGGCTCGACCGCGTCGCCGAGCGGCTGGCGGACGGCGCCGCGGTGGGCGCGCCCGACGAGGACGTGCATACGCTCGTCGAACGGCTGCTGTACGAGGAGGCGGGAGCGGTCGCCGGGAAGCTCCACACCGGCCGTTCCCGCAACGACCAGGTGGCGACCGATCTGCGCCTCTGGACGCTGGAAGCCATCGGGCAGGTCGATGAGGATCTGGCGGCGCTGGGGCGGGCGCTGGTGGCGAAGGCGCGCGACGGGGTCGATGTTCTCCTTCCCGGCTACACGCACGGGCAACGGGCGCAGCCGGTGCGCTGGGCCTATGTCCTCCTCGCGCACGCCTGGCCGATCCTGCGCGACCGGCAGCGGCTCGCCGACGCGCGGCGCCGCGTGGCCGACCTGCCGCTGGGCTCCGGGGCGCTCGCGGGATCGGGCTTCCCCGTGGACCGCGTGCTGCTGAAGGAAGCGCTCGGCTTCCGCTCAGTCTCCGCGAACGCCCTGGACGTCACCGGCGACCGCGACTTCGTGGCCGAGGTGCTCTTCGCCCTCGCACTCGTAGGGACCCACCTCTCGCGGCTCGGCGCCGAGCTGATCCTGTACGCGAGCTCGGAATACGGATTCGTGAAGAACTCCGACGACTTCAGCACCGGCTCGAGCCTCATGCCCCAGAAGCGCAACCCGGACGTGTTCGAGCTGGCGCGCGCCAAGGCGGGGCGCCTGCTCGGCGATCTCGTGGCCATGGTGGCCACGCTCAAAGGGATTCCGGCGGGCTACAGCAAGGACCTGCAGGAAGACAAGTCGCTCCTGTTCGACGCCGTTGACACGCTCGCGGTGGTGCTGCCCGCGGTGACCGGCGCAGTCGCCGCGTTGACGATCGAGCCCGAGCGGATGCGGGCCGCTCTCGACGCTTCGCTGCGCGCCACGGACATCGCGGACCTGTTGGTGGAGGCCGGAGTGCCGTTCCGCGAGAGCCACGGGCTCGTCGGGCGCCTGGTGCGGGAGGCCGAGCGCGCCGGCGTGCCGATCGACCGTGTGCCCCCGGCCGTGGCGGCGGGAATCCATCCCGCGCTGGGTGCGGCCCTATCCCAGCTTGGAACCTGGGAGGACAGTGTGGAGGGCCGGGCGACTGCGGGGGGGGCATCGCGTAAGTCCGTGAAAGATCAACTAGAAGCGCTCCGCACGGCGTTTGCGCCGGAGGGAGGGTCTTAAGCGTAGGTCTTGCCGCGCCTTAGCCTCTGGTGTAGCATACGGGGTCGTGCCGCTCGTGGAGGGCGGGGCGGCCAATTTTTTTTCTGGAGATCAGGTTGCGCTGCCTCGCGCTCAACGCTTCGTTCGAACCCCTCACCATGGTGCCCGTGCGCCGGGCGCTGCGCCTTGTGATCGACCACAAGGCCGAGATCGTGGAGTCCGAAGGGCCGGCGGTTCGCAGCGAACGACTCGAGATCCCGAGGCCCACCGTCATCCGGCTCGTGAAGTTCGTCCACGTTCCCCGCCGCTTCCGCCGCCAGGTCACCAACACTTTCCTCTTCGCCCGCGACGACTACCGCTGCCAGTTCTGCGGGCGCCGCCAGCACGAGTTGCGGCACCGGGAATGCCTGACCCGGGATCACCTGGTGCCCCTGTCGCGCGGGGGGACGAACGACTGGACCAACGTGCTGACGGCGTGCAGCACCTGTAACACGCGCAAGGGGAACCTCCTCCCCGAGGAGGCGGGCATGCACGCACTGCGTCCGCCCTTCGAGCCGCACTTCGTGCACCTCGCCTGGGCGGTCCGCCGCCTCACGAACATCCAGTCCAAGTACATCCGGATGTTCTACGGGGGCGACGTGCTCGCGACCCTCGAAGCGATGTGAGTCCGAAGGTTCCCTGGATCATCGCCGCGCTGGCCGGCGTGGCGCTCACCGTGTTCTTGTGGACCAACCGGGCCGGGCGCGTCCCCCTCCATCCCGAGCCGCGGCCGGGAGTGACGTCGGAGCGCGTGCTGCCGCCGAGCTCGCTGCCCAAGACGCCCGGCGCGCTCGAGGCCTACGCCGCCGCCCGCAGCGCGCCACAGGTCCTCGACGGTGTGTTCTGCTACTGCCGGTGCGCCAGGAACTTCGGCCACCGCTCGCTGCTCACCTGCTTCGAGTCGGACCACGGCTCGCAGTGCGATATCTGCATGGGCGAAGCGATGCTCGCGACCGAGCTCGCCGCCCGGGGCAACTCCCTCGTTCAGATCCGCCGCGCCATCGATTATCGGTTCGGGTCCTAATTCGCCTGCCGGGTGAACGTCTCTGACCGCGCCTCCAGGGTGAGGTGCGGGAGGCCGGCGATCCGCACGAGCACGCGCTGCGCACCGCGGGCCAGCGCGTTGCCCACGTTTCCTCCGCCGGAAAGCGCCGGGCTCACGTCGCCTTTGAGCCAGCGCGTCAGCTCTTCGAGGTCGGTGTCGTTGAGCGTCGTCACCTCGAGCCGGCACAGGAAGTAGAACTTGCCCGGTCCTCTGGGTGCGAGCGTGATCTTGTAAGGGATTTCGAGCGCCCGCTCGAGCTCGCTCTCGGCGCCGTAGCGCTTCTCGCTGCCGCCGGTACGGATGAGCACGAAGTCGTCGGCGAGCGGGTCGTGGCGCGCCACGGCGTCCCAGGAGTGGTCGCTCACGAACTGGTCGAACCAACCCGAGCGGCTGCGCCACAGCTCCAACCGGTAGTGCAGGCGCAGGGGGAAGCCCGACCGCATCAGGCCGGCGAACTTGCCGTCGTCGAGCAACCCCGTCACCTGGACGCGGGGAATGTCGCTCTGGAGGGTGACGGTCAATGACGGCGCCTGGGCGGCGGCCGGCGCGAGCGCCGCCGCTTTCGCTGCGAAGGCCAGGAGAGCGGGCCCGGCCCTCACTTCAGAAGCGATGATCGAGTCGCAGCGTGAAGCGCAGCTGTTCCCCCGCCGTCACCGCCTTCGCCACGTAGAACCCGAGCCCGCCCCAGTCGATCCCCAAACCGAGGTCGGCGATCCAGCTGCCCAGGGTCGGCAGGCGGTCGCTCGGCACCCGGCCCGCCCCGTTGCCGACCAGCCAGGCCTGGCCGGCGTCGGCGAACACGACGAGATCCGGGCCCTGCAGCGTGAACCGCGATTTCGCCTGCTCGTCTTCGGGCCGGGACGCCCCGTACGCCCAGTGCAGCGAGAGATGGCCCCGATATTCCGCCTGCGTGAGGATCAGGCGGTCGCACGCGGCGACGAGCGTGCCCGCGAACGCCGGATCGGCGATGTCGCGGTTGCACGCGCTATGGCGGAAGCCGTAGCCGACGAGCGGGTCCGGTCCGCCCAACGACAGGCGACGCTGAAGGGGGAGCGGGTCGCCGCCGGTCCAGCCTCCGGCCAGGAACCGCAGACTCGCCCGTCCGCTGGGACTCACGCGCGTGTAGCGGCGGAAGTCGAGCCAGATGCGGCTGAACTGGTAGGAGCCGTCGGTCGGGATCGGGCCCCGGACGGACGCGGGAATCCCGGGGGCCGGGCTCACGTCGTTGCTCCGGGAGTTGTCGAACTGCGCGCGCAGCAGCCAGCCGGCCGTCGGGTCGGCCCGGTCGTTGCGCGAGTCGTACGTCACCGTCCCGCTGAGGGTGGTGTAGTGGCCCTCGTCGATGGGCGGGTTGAGGCGCCACGCCTGGTCGTTCCGGAGCAGCGTCCAGGGGTCGCGGGCGGCGACGCTCGTCTGCCAGTCGCGTCGCACCTCGAGGGTGAGACCGAGCGCCCGGTCGGGTTGCAGGAAGAGGCGGCCGGCTATCCCCTGGTTCAGGGAGTAGTCGCGGTAGTCGCGCTGCAAGAGGAAGGCCAACCAACCGACCTCGTTGCTGTGCAACCCCCAGCCCTCGGTCGGCGCGACCACATCGTAGGCGCGGAACTCGATGCCGTAGGCTGGGGTCTCGCCCGCGCGCAGCTCGGTGCGTACCAGGTATCCCAGGTCGCTGCGCTTGCTCGTGAAATCGCCGGCCGTGCGCCACACGCCGAGCGCGTCGAACCGCAACCGCAGGGTCTGCTGCAGTCGCCAATCGAAGATCGGCCCGAACACGACCGGCAGTCCTTCGACCCGGTTGAACGTGCCGCCGGTGCCGAGGGTGAGCGAGGAGCGGGACTCGGCGGTGCCCAACGCCTTTTCCAGCCCGAGGTTTTTGAGCCAGCGGCGGGGGCCTGCGGGCGCGAGGGCGATCTCGTCACCCTCCGCGCGGTACGCCAGCGGCTCGCGGTAGGCCCGCACTTCGCCGCTGACCGAGGCGCCGGGGTCGCGCGTGAGCGTGCCGCCGATGACGATCAGGTCTCCGGTGACCACCGCGCCGGAGTCGAGCGCGGCGTCCCCGTTGACGACGAGCAGGGTGCCCTCCACGCGACCGGCGACGGCGACGCCGCCGTTACGCACGGCCACGTCGCCCCGCCACTCGTTGCCCCGCGGGAGCCGGGACCGGCCCACCAGCCGGGTGGTCGTCGGGGCGTTGTACAGCCGGACCGCCTGCTCCGCCACGAGGCGCGGCAAAGTCGGCTGCAAGGTGGCGACGCTCGCGCTTTCCGGGTTGATGACGATCGCCGTGTCCTGGGCGGCGAGTCGCGCGGCTCCAAAGAGGCAGAAGAGAGCAAGACGGGCGCGCGACCGCATCGGCGTCATCCCTCCACGTCGCGGGGCGGCTCGAGGCCCAGCCGCCGCATCCGGCGGTAGAGGTTGGCGCGGTCGGTGGACAGCCTGCGGGCCGCCTCGGCCACGTTGCCGCGCGCCGCCGAGAGGGCGCGCGCGATCAGCGTCCGCTCGAAGTCGTCGAGCGCATCCGCGAGCGACACATCGGTCCACGCGTCGGGCTGCCGGGAGCGAGCGCCGTCCCCGGGAACGACCTCCGCCACGTCGTCCGCGGTGATCATCTCGTCGTTCCACTCGCTCCCCTCGTTCCCTCCACGCTTCGGGGCGAGGATGGCCAGCCGCTCGACGATGTTCGCCAGCTCGCGCACGTTGCCGGGCCACGGGTAGGTCCCGAGCAGCTCGAGCGCGCCGGTGTCGAACTTCACCGGACGGCCGAGGCGCGCCGCCTGGCGCGTTGCGAAGTGCCGCACCAGCGGCGGGACGTCCGCCGGACGTTCGCGCAGCGGCGGGATATGGATGGGGAGCACATTGAGCCGGAACAGCAGGTCTTCGCGATACTGTCCCTGGTGCGCGAGCTTCGGGAGGTCCTTGTTGGTCGCGGCAATGACTCGCACGTCCACCGTGAGCGGCTTCTCCCCGCCCAGCCGCTCGATCACCCCAGTCTCGAGCACCCGCAGCAGCTTCGCCTGGGCTTCGGGACCGAGGTCCCCCACCTCGTCCAGGAACAGCGTGCCGCCGTCGGCGAGCTCGAAGCGGCCGATGCGCCGCTCGGTCGCTCCGGTGAACGCTCCTCGCTCGTGGCCGAACATTTCCGACTCGACGAGGTCCTTCGGGATCGCAGCACTGTTGACGCAGACGAACGGCCTGGCCGCCCGCGCGCTCTGGCGGTGGATCGCGGAGGCCACGAGCTCCTTTCCGGTCCCCGATTCGCCGGTGATGAGCACCCGCGCCTCGGTGGGCGCGACGCGGGCGATCATGGCCCGCAGGTCCTCCATTGCCGGGCTCACGCCCACCAGCGGATCGCCGTGCCCCAGCGCCTCGTGCAGCCGCCGGTTCTCCGCGAGGGTGCGTGACAGAGCCACGGCGGCGCGCAGCGTCGTGAGCACGCCTTCGGGCGTGAGCGGCTTCTCCAGAAACTGGAAGGCGCCAAGCTTGGTGGCGCGCACCGCGTCGGCCAGGTTCGCCTTGCCGCTCATCATGATCACGGGCACGTGGGGCGCGATCTGCTTGAGCTGCTCGAGGACCGTCAGGCCGTCCGGGCCGCCCGGCATCATGAGGTCGAGCAGCACCGCATCAGGCGCCTCGCGCTCGACCGCCGCGACCGCCGCGCTCCCGTTCTCCGCTTCCGCGGTGTCGAACTCCTCCGACTGCAGCAGGGCGCCCACCATCCGGCGGATGTTGGCTTCGTCGTCGACGAGCAGGACGCGCGGGCTCATGCGGGAAGCACGATGGAGAACGTGGCGCCGCCGCCCGGGGTCTCGGAGACGGTGAGCGTGCCGCCGTGGGCCTCGATCGTGTGCCGCACCAGGGCGAGACCGAGGCCCGTCCCGTCCTGCTTCGTCGTGAAATACGGCTCGAACACGCGTTGCCGCAGCTCCGCGGGGATCCCGGGGCCGTGGTCGGCGAGCGTCACGACCAGCGCGTGCCCGTCGCGGTGCAGTGCGATCTCGATCGACCCGCACCCACCCATCGCTTCCGACGCGTTCCGCAGCAGGTTGCCGAAGGCGCGGCGCAGCGGGTCGTAGTGGCCCGAGATCGTGCGCGGGCCGCCGTCCGCGCGTACCGACACCGCCACTCCCGGCGGCACGGCGGTGCGGCCCAGATCGTCGAGCAGCTCCACGAGATCCACCTCGCTCTTCGGACCCTCGGGCAGCCGGCCGAAGTCCGCGAACTCCCTGGCCAGCCGGGCGAGCCGATCGGTTTCGGCGGCCATCACTTCCGCCGCCGCCGCCATGGGGCTCTGCGCCGGCGCGGCGACGCGCCGTAGCTGGTCGACGGCGATCCGCATCGCCGTGAGCGGATTCTTGATCTCGTGCGCCACGCGGCGCGCCACCTCGCGGAACGCCCGCAGCCGCTCGGCCTCCAGCTCCTGCTCGCGCGCGGCGTCGAGCGCAGTGGCGAGCTCGCGCAGCGCCTGCCGGA
>DATDFP010000366.1:0-4752 GCA_036522535.1 Gemmatimonadales bacterium | reverse complement strand
GCCCCCCCCATCACCCTCGCCGCCCAGCCGCCGCTTGCCGCCCGTGCTGTCGGAGCCCCGCATCTGGTCGCGCGGGTTGTCGCTCTGCGCCTGATTCAGCTTCCAGCTCCCGGCGAGATCCGGGTGCTGAGCCGCCGCGCCGGCCGGCACGACGCCGACGAGGAGCGCCGTGAGACCCGCGAGTATTCCAGAAGCGGACATCGTGAGACTCCTGTCGCGTGATTGGGGAGCTATCGACGGCATCAAAGACACTACGACCGGAGTTAGGGGAATGCTGTTAATACAAAGGGCGGCAAAGGCGGCAGGCTCCGTGACTCTTGCCGCCTTTACCGCCCTCTACCGCCCTCTACCGCCCTTTACCGCCCTTTACCGCCCTCTACCGCCCTCTACCGCCCTCTACCGCCCTAGAACACCTTCACCGTCAAATATCTCCCCGGCCGCAACCGGAGATCCGTGAGCAGCGAGTCGAGCGACATCAGCGTCGCGTTCATGTTCTTGTACAGCGTCGTGTCGCTTGCCATCCTGCCGAAGGTCCCCTCGCCGCGCTCCATCTTGTCGAGCAGATTCTTGAGCGAACCCGTCGCGTCGGCGAGGCGGCTCGCGAGCTGGTTGAAGTTGGCCGTGAGCGAGTCGAATCGCCGGCCGGTGCCCGCGGCGCTGGACGACCCGAGCACGGTGTCGAACCGGGCCATGACGCGCTCCACCGATTTGAGCGTCAGCGTGGCCTGATCGACGGCCGGCCCCTTCGTCGCCTGGGTGAGGGCCTCCATGCCCCGCTGCGTCGCGAGGAGGGTCTTGTGGATGTCCTCGGCCAGCTGCCCGGGGTTCAGGCCCTTGTTCATGTTCTCGATCAGCGCGTTGGCGCTCGTCGCCGCGCGCTGCGCGACGTCCGCGAATTGCTCTTCCGTCACGCCCATGATCGGCTGCCCGCTGCCGACGAGCGGCGCGTCCTCGGGGCCGGGATCGTAGTCCACGAACTTGGCGCCGAGAAAGTCGGCGGACGCGACCGCCGCGGTGGCGCCCGCATGCGGCCGAACCCCGGGATCGAGCTGGAGCATCACCGTCACCTTCCCGACCCGCTCGAGCCGCACCTGCCCCACCCGCCCCTTCTTGACGCCGGACACGCGTACCGGATCGCCTTCCTTCAGGCCGCTCACGTTCTTGAAGACCACGGGGACGGACACGCCTTTGGACGTGATGGAGCGGCCGGTGAGCCAGAACATCCCGGCCGTGAACGCGATCAGCCCCACGATGACCATGGCGCCGACGCCGACCTCTTCCTTGTAGCTAAGCTCCATGCTTCGCCCGGTCCTCTCCCTCGGCCTGGATCAGGCCCATCTCGAGATCGCGCTCGAGGAACTGCTGGACCGCGGGATCCTGCGACGCGAGGACCTGCTCCGGGGTGCCGTCCGCGCGGATCTTGGCCTGCCACAGGAGCGCCACGCGGTCGGCCACGCGGAACGAACCCCGCACGTCGTGCGACACGACCACGCTCGTCACGCCCAGCTCGTCGCGCAGTCGCTCGATCAGCGCGTCGATCACGTCGGCGTTCACCGGGTCGAGCCCCGAGGTCGGCTCGTCGTACAGCAGGTACTTGGGGGCCCCGGCGATGGCGCGCGCGATGCCGACCCGCTTCTTCATCCCGCCCGACAGCTCGGCCGGGTACTTCTCCGCCACGTCGGGCGCCAGGTTCACGAGGCGCAGGCACTCCTTCACGCGGTCGTTGCAATAGCCGTCGTCGTTGGCGCACGTCTCGTCGGTGATGCCGAGGCGGATGTTCTCGTATACGCTCATCGAGTCGAACAGCGCCCCGTACTGGAACACGTATCCGATCTTGCTCCGCAGCTGCTGGATCTCCTTGCGCTTGAGCCGCGGGACCGACAGCCCGTCCACGATCACGTCGCCCGCGTCGGGTTTCATCAGGCCGTTGATGTGCTTCAGGAGCACGCTCTTGCCGACGCCGGACGGTCCGAGCAGCGCCACGGTCTCGCCGTCCTGCACCTCGAGGCTGACGCCGTCCAGGACGACGTTGTGGAGGAAGCGCTTCGAGACGTTGATGACCTGGATCATTTCACGCCCAGCAGGAGTTGGGTGATCACGACGTCGAGCAGCAGGATCGAGACCGAGGCCGAGACCACGGCCGTCGTGGTCGAGCGCCCGACCCCCTCGGCGCCCTGCTGCGCGTTGAACCCCAGGTAGCACGGAATGACGGTGGCCGCGGCGGCGAAGCAGTAACTCTTCACGAGCGAGTACCACAGGTCGAGCGGCCGGAAGAAGTAGCGCGCCCCGTACTCGAAGTCGGCGTAGGTGAGCCCCAGGGACCCCTTGGCGGTGAAGAAGCCGACGACGATGCCGGTCGCGTTCGCGAACATCGTGAGCGCCGGGATGACGAGGATCCCGGCGAAAACCCGCGGCATGAGCAGATGGGTGATCGGAGAGCGGCCCAGGCTCTCGAGCGCGTCGATCTGCTCGGTGACGCGCATCGAGCCCAGCTCGGCGGCGTAACGCGCGCCGATCCGGCCCGCCAGGATGAGCGCCGTGAGCACCGGCCCCAGCTCGAGGATCATCGACTCCGAGATCACCGCGCCGGCGTAATAGAGCGGCAGCGTGCCCGTGAACTGGTACCCGGTCTGAAGGCTCGTCACCGCCCCGGCAAACCCCGCCACGAGCAGCACGATGAACAGGCTGCCGTAGCCGACCTGCTGCGCCTGCTCGAAGGTGCGGGGGACGTAGATGCGCCACTCCGCGACCCCGCGGAACATGTCGAGCACGAGGAAGGTGAAGCGACCCACATGGTCGGCCGCGCGGAGACTCCACCGCCCGACCAGCCGCCGCAGGTCGAGCGTGATCGTCGCTCGCCGTGCCATGGGGTGTATCTTGTGTAACCGTGCCCCGTCCGTCTACCCCCTGGCCACGTAATCCCATGAGCGCGCAAGGATTTACCCGCCGGCTCCTCGCCTGGTACGGGCGCTCGGCGCGCGACCTGCCGTGGCGCAGGACGCGCGACCCATATCGGGTGCTCGTCTCGGAGGTCATGCTGCAGCAGACGCAGGTGAGCCGGGTGAGCGAGTTCTATCCCAGGTTTCTCGAGCGCTTTCCCACCCTGGAGCACCTGGCGCGCGCCCAGCCTCGCGCGGTGCGCGAGGCCTGGGACGGGCTGGGGTATTACGCTCGAGCTACCAATCTCCACGCGCTTGCCAGGTCCGTTGTAAGACGCTACGACGCTACGTTGCCAGAGGAGCCGGAAGAGCTGATGAAGCTCCCTGGCGTTGGGCCCTATACGGCGGGGGCGGTCGCGAGCTTCGCGTATGAGAAGCCGGTTCCAGCCGTAGATACCAATGTGGCGCGCGTAATCCGCCGCGTCTTCTTCGGGAACCGCAAGGCGGCAAGCACGAGGCGTGCAACGTGGGACGAGCGACGGAGGACGTGGCAGCTCGCCGCTGCCCTCGTACCGAAAAACGGCAAGAAGGCTTGGAAGTTCAACCAGGCGATCATGGAACTGGGGGCGCTGATTTGCGTGGCCCGCAAACCGAAATGTGGGGAATGTCCCGTGAGACCGGTGTGTAGGACCGGAACAGCTAGACGCACAGGAGCGTAGACGCACAGGGGAGAACAGCTTGGGTCCGCAGTGGGGAGGTCTACCTGCTCACCGCCATCTGTTCACCCCTGTGCGTCTGCTGCGTCTGTGCGTCTAGTAGTATCATTGAGCGTGACCGATCTTCGGGAGCGTCTCCAGGCGATCCTCGGCGCCGCGTACCGCATCGAGCGCGAGCTCGGCGGGGGCGGGATGAGCCGTGTGTTCCTCGCGGAGGAGGTGCGCCTCGGGCGGCAGGTGGTCGTAAAGGTGCTCCCGCCCGAGATGGCAGCCGGCGTCAGCGTCGACCGATTCGAGCGCGAGATCCACCTCGCGGCGAAGCTGCAGCACCCTCATATAGTCCCGCTGCTCACTGCCGGCTCGGACGGCGACCTCCTCTACTACATCATGCCCCGGGTGGAGGGGCAGTCGCTGCGCGTGCGACTCGCGCACGAGCACGAGCTCCCGATCGCCGAGGCGGTGCGGATCCTGCGCGACGTGTGCGACGCCCTCGCCTACGCGCACGGCCACGGCATCGTGCACCGGGACATCAAGCCGGACAACGTGCTGCTCTCGGGGAAGCACTCTCTGGTAACCGACTTCGGCGTGGCGAAGGCGGTGGCCCAATCCACGGACAGCACGGCGCTCACCTCGATCGGGATGGCGCTCGGCACGCCCGCCTACATGGCGCCGGAGCAGGCCGCGGGCGACCCGGGCACCGACCACCGGGCGGACATCTACGCGGTGGGCGCGCTCGCCTACGAGATGCTCGCCGGCCGGCCCCCGTTCACCGCTGCCGGCGTGCAGGCGGTGCTCGCCGCGCACATGAGCACCCCACCCGACCCCGTCACGAAGTACCGCGAGAGCGTCGCGCCGCAGTTGGCCGCGCTCGTGATGCGCTGTCTCGCGAAGCACCCGGCGGACCGCTTCCAGTCGGCGAACGAAGTGCTCCACGAGCTGGAGCAACTCGTGACGCCGACGGGCGGCATCACGGCCACCATGCCGGCGCCGTTCGAGGCGCTTGCCGCGGCCGAGCGGGGGCATCCCGTCCGCGTAGCCGGCTTGTTCGCGCTCGGGTCCGCCGCGGTTCTCGGCTTCGTCTACTTCCTCACGAACCAGCTCGGCCTGCCCGCCTGGGTCCTGCGCGCCGCGATCGGGCTGCTTGCGGTCGGGCTCCC
>DATDFP010000365.1:0-2257 GCA_036522535.1 Gemmatimonadales bacterium | reverse complement strand
GGGAATTCGCGGAGCGTGTCGTCCCCTGCACCGAGGAGGAAGGCCAGCATCCTGCGGACAGCCGACGAGTGCGCTCGACCATCGGTTGTCTTCGGTGCGCCATCTCCAGCTCCTCCGGTCATAGTCGCGTGTTCGCCCGGTTCAACGCCAGGCCCTTGTGCATGGCAATGTGATCGGTCCGGTCGCTCTTGATCTCGTACTGCGGCTCAGCCTCGCTCGCGTGGTGAGTATACCCTTTGAAATGAACGTCCTTCGTGTGCACCTTGATAATTGTCCCGCTGACGTAGCCAGCCTCCGAGTTCCAGGTTACGTGATCGCCCACTTTGAACCGTCTCGTTACGACGGGCCGCCTGGGATGGGATGACATCAGGTCCGCTCCATCTCGCGCGGGGTCATCAGGTCGTCTCCTTTGCCGCGGCCGCGGCCGGGCAGCGTCGCACGGAGGTAAGCAGGCGCGTGAGCGCAGTCATCGGCGTCCGCTCCAGGCCGGCTACTGCGGCGGCGATGCGGTCGCGTTGCGAGGGCGTCGTGCAGGGTGCGCCGAGCCGCTCGAGTTTCTCACAGGCGGCCTCCCAGGTGCGGCCACGCGTGAGGAAGCCGGGATAGTCCGTGCGTTCCCTGGTCAGGATCCGACCGTCGTGCAGCGTCAGCCGCACCCGGCAGGGCATTTCCGCCGGGAAGCGTTGCGAGAATCCCTCATCGGGACGCACCGTCACCCGCCGCAGCAGCGCCTGCACATCGTCACGGCGAATACGCGCGGGTCGGTACTGCTCCGGCATGACCTCCCCGTCGAGGAGGGCGACGGCCACCAGATAGGGGAGGCTGTGATCCGCTTCTTCTTTGGTGCGCACCTCCGTCTTGTCTCCCTCCTCACCGCCGCCGATGATGCGGTAGGCGACATCGAATACCTCGACGTCCACACGCTCGACATCAGCGCCCCCGAGGTGCTCGCTCGAACGCAGCTCGAGCACGGTTTCGAGTACGCTCTGCGAGTGGATTTCGGCATTGTATTTCTTGAGAATCGTCCGGGTGACCCGCTCAAGGTTCTCAGTTTCCCAGTTCAATTCGAAGCAGCCGGCTACGGCGTCCATGAAGCCCTTCTCACCCTCGAACACCTCGAGCGGACCGGTGACGCCACGCCGGGCGAGGAAGGTGGTCCGCGTGACGGCCCCGGCAACATTCGGATAGGCGAGGCCCTTCCAGTGCGACAGCCGGCCGGTGCGGGTAACGCGAAGGGCGTTGAATGCGGTGCCCGCGATCGCGATCGCGTTGGCGGTGTGCGCGGCGTCAAGTGCGAGTGCCCGCGAGACGCCGGCGGCGACCGCGTACGCGCCCTGGGTGACGTGGTCGAACCCCGCGTCGCGCACCGGTGCCACGTCACTCAGCCGACAGTGCACCTGGTACGCCAGGGCGAGGGCAGCAAGGAAGTCGCGGCCCGAAGCGCCGGCGTATTCTGCCGCCGCAAGCACTGCGCCGAGGTTGTCACTCGGATGACAGGTCTCCCCCTTCGCGAGGTAGCTGTCGTTGAAGTCGAGATACCGCACCAGCGCCGAGTTGTAGAAAGCCGCCCGGTCCGGCGCGGCGGAGCCCCCGCCAACCAGCGAGCAGGGCCCCGAGCCGTCGAACTCCTCCACTTGCGCGCGCACGAGACGCACCGGCTCTCCGTCGAGGGCCCCGATCGCACAGGCCACGCTGTCGAGCACGCGGATCTTGAGCTGCTCACGCGCCGCTTCCGAGAGGTCCTCGTAGGACGCCCGCGTCGAAAAGCGGGCCAAGCCCTCGGCGATGCTGGTGCGGCGGAGGCCCGGGTCCATCACGCCTTTGCCTCCTCGTCCTCGGCGTGCCGTAGCATGGCCTGCAGCGGAAATCTCCGCCTCAGGATCATGAACGCGACCGCCGCGCCGATGAGGCTCCCGCCGAATACCCGGAGCCAGGCGAGCTCGCCGAGACCCACGTGCGAGAGCAGGACGGTGATCATGGCGAACCCGAATTCGATCATGAGGAATCCCATGGTCACGGCCCCAAGGAGACTCGGCTGTCGCAGGGCGCTGTTCAAGACGGCCACGATCACCGTGCCGTACGCGATGTTGAGCACGTAGTGCATCGCCGTGAACGATGGAATCCCGCCCAGCACGTGGAACGTGCGGAATGGCTCGCCCGCGATCGCGTCGACCAGAGCGAGCCAGATCCAGATGCTCGTCGCTACGGCGAACCCTAGCCTCACGCCTTCCCGCAGGGCATTGTGTTTGCCCGTCAT
>DATDFP010000364.1:0-7687 GCA_036522535.1 Gemmatimonadales bacterium | reverse complement strand
GTGGGGGGTGGGGGGTGCAACCAAATCGGGAGGCTATGCGTCTAATCACGGGAGCGGGGATGTGAAACCTTCGCGTCCCGGCGTCGTACAAGGGATGAGCCATGATCAGGTCGCGGCCGAAGTGTGACGGCCACTTCGCCCGACCGCCAACCCGGGGAGAAGTTCCGCCCCGGGTTGTGTTTTTTGGGGGGGTCACAGGAAGCGCCGCAGCCCCTCCTCGAACGGCACCGGCCGGATGCCGAACACCGGCTCGGCGGCGTTTTCCGGCGTCGCGCTCCCTTCCACGAGCATCTGTAATTGGTCGCTCGTGATCGGCGCCGCCGGACCGAGCAGGTCGAACGCGCGCGCCGCCGCCCGCACGAGCTGGAGCGGGAGGTGGATCAGGGGCCGGGGGTGGCCCACCGCGAGTCCGATCGCCCGCAGGAACTGCTCGTAGGTCAAGACCTGTGGTCCGCCGAGCTCGAGGACGCCGGTCACGTTCGATCGCTCGGCCGCGAGCGCGAATGCCAGCGCTACGTCCTCGACCCAAACGGGTTGCGTCGGGAAACGGCCGTCTCCGAACACCGGGATCACGGGCGACCTGCGGTGCAGTTGGGCGATAGTCCGGATGGGGACGCTTTCCGGCCCGCTGATGATGGACGGCCGGAAGATGGCGTGCGAGAGTGCCGCGGTGCGGACGAGTTGTTCGGCTTGTCCCTTGGTGCGGTGATATGCGGTGGCCCCGGACTCGTCTCGGGCGCCGAGCGCGCTCATGTGGAGGAAGCGCGGGACGCCGGCCGCGGCGGCGGCGGCGAGCACGTTTCGCGTGCCCTCGACGTGCACGGCCGTGAAGGTCGCAGGCCCGCGTTCGACGATGATGCCGACCAGGTGGACGATCGCGTCGGCCCCGGAGACAAGTGCCTCGAGCGCCGGCGAGTCGCTGAGGCTCCCCGTGACGGGCTCGACGCCCTGGTCGGCGAGGAGATGCGCGCGGGCCGGGTCACGCGCGAGGCCCCGCACCCGGTGCCCCCGCCGCAGCAGCATCCTCGCGACGTGTCCCCCTACGAAGCCGGTCGCTCCCGTGACCGCGACGAGCATCGCCGGGTCAGGGCTCGGTGTCGCCGCCGCCTTCGTCGAGGAATACGAGCGTGCGCCGGCGCGCCACGACGGCGGCGAGGGCCTCGAACAGCTTGGGATCGAGCACCGTGCCGGCGAGGTCTGACATCCGTTCGACCGCCTGCTCCGGAGTCATTTTGTCCTGGTAGGGCCGCGAGGTCGACAGGGCGTCGTAGACTTCGGCGGCGGCGACGATGCGCCCCGCAATGGGGATCGCCTCCCCGCGCAAGCCGTCGGGATATCCGTTCCCGTCCCACCGCTCGTGGTGGCTGCGCACGCCGCCGATGACGATGCCGAGGTGCGCGAGCGGGGCGAGGATCTGGGAGCCGATGACGACGTGTTGTTTGACGTGTTCGAACTCGTCCGGCGTGAGGGGCCCGTCCTTGTTCAGCACCGCCTCCCGAGTGCCGATCTTCCCGATGTCGTGCAGGCGGCCGGCGACGCGCACCTGCTCCACCTGCTCCTCGGGCAGCCCGAGCTGGTGGGCGATCGTGGCGGAGAGATCCGCAATCCGGGCCGAGTGGCCCCGCATGTAGGGGTCCTTCGCTTCGAGGGCGTTCACCAGGGCCTCGAGAGTCGCAACCGAAAGGCGTTCGAGCTTCATGCGCTCGTGGTGCAGCTCGGCGGTCCGGGTGGTGACCTCCTCCTTGAGCCACTCGTTGAGCTGCCGGTTCTCCAGCAACGTGTCGCGGCGCTTCAACGCCCGCTGAACCGCGCGCCCCAGGTCTTCGAGCTCGACGGGCTTCGTGAGGTAATCCATGGCGCCCCGCTGCATGCACAACGCGGCGGTCGTGGCGTCGTTCACGGCGGTGAGCATCAGGATGGCGAGGTCCGGCTGGGTTTCCAGGGCCTGCGGCACGAGGTCCACTCCGCTCGTCCCGGGCATGCGAATGTCGCACAGCATGAGGGCGATACGGTGGCGGCGGAGCTGCTGCAGCGCTTCATCGCCTGAGCCCGCGGCGTACACCTCGAACTGCTGCTGCGTCAGATATTGTCGAAGCGCGTTTCGGACGGGCTCCTCGTCGTCGACGACGAGAACCTGGAGGCGCCCCGAAGTTTGGACCACGCACGACTCCTTTTGCGAAGCGCCGGCCCGACGGCGCAGGTCAACGACCTGCCGTCACGAACGTTACCGCGACCGGCGCCGGGATCAAGTCGGCCCGCCGGGCTCGGGACAGGAGCTCCTCCACCGCGCGGCGGCCGTCGGGTCCGTAGTCCAGGGTGTAGCCGTTCACGTACATGCCCACGAACTGGTCCGTGCGGGCGTCGTCCATCCCGCGGCTGAACGCTCTGGCGTGAGCGAGGGCTTCGTCCCGGTGCGCGAGCCCGTACTCGATGCTGGCCTTCAAGTCGCGGGCGATGCCCCGCATCAGCGCCGGGCCCAGATCGCGGCGCACCACGTTGCCGCCCAGCGGCAGCGGGAGTCCGGTCTCCTGGTGCCACCACTCCCCGAGGTCGGCCCACAGGTGCAGCCCTCGATCGCCGTACGTGAGCTGCCCCTCGTGAATCAGCAGGCCCGCGTCCGCCCGTCCCGCCACTACAACATCCTCTATCTCGTCGAACGGCACGGTGACGTGCCGCACCGCCGGCTGGTACAGCTTGAGGGCGAGAAACGCGGTGGTGAGCTCGCCCGGCACCGCGATCACGGTCCCCGGGCGCGCCAGCGCGTCGCGTGGGTCCGCCGGCCGGGCGTCACGCGCCACGATGCGGGGCCCGTAGCGATCGCCCATGCTCGCGCCGTGCGCCAGCAGGGCGTAGCGGTCGGCGAGATAGGCGTAGGCGTGCACCGACACCGCCGTGACCTCGAGCTCGCCCTTGAGCGCGCGGCGGTTGAGCGACTCGATGTCGGCGAGCTCCTGGATGTAGCGGCGATCGCCGGTATCGATCTTCCCCGTCGCGAGCGCCCAGAACATGAAGGCGTCGTCGGCGTCGGGGCTGTGCGCGAGACGGATCGTGCGGATCTGGCTAGCGACCACGCCCGGGATTCCCGGCGGTGGCTCGGATCGCCTGCTCGTGGAAGGTGTCGAGGTTGGTCTCGTGCTCGGCGTACTCGGGTCGCTTGCGGGCGCGCTCCGCCGTTTCGTGCCGGAGGAAATTATCGTAGGCTCGTCGCGCCCCGGCGGCGTCGCGGCGCAGCTCGAGCGCCCGGGCCCGCAGCATGAAGGAGAAAAGGTGATTCGGGACTGCGCGGCTGATCGAGTCCGCCTGGGCCAGGGCCCCGGTCTCGTCGCCACCCGTCAGGTCGAGCACCCCCACATGATAACGCGCGTCCACGTCGAGCGCGGGAAGCATCGCATACGCCTGCAGCGCCATCGGGAGGAAGAAGCCGGCACTGTCGGCCTTGCCCTGCGAGTGAAGCGTCATCACCCGGTTATAGAGCCGGGTGGCGCGCTCCTCGGGTGACATCTGCGAAATATCGGGAGGCGAGATGCGGGACGCGGGAGGCGTGTTCGACGACTCATCCCGCTCGACGCCTTGCGACGCTCCCGAGACCCGTAAGGCGACCACTGCGATCAGGGCGCCGAGCGCAGTCCCGGCGACACCCCATGGAAGCCCGGCGCGCCACCCCGCGGCCCGGGCACCGTGCGGCGTGGTCACCGCTGCCCCGCACTTATGACAGAATTTGGCCGGCGCCGCGAGCGCCGTCCCGCAGGCGCGACAGTGCATAATGCGAGCCGGAATCTAACTGGCAAGAATCCCTCGGGCAGCGTACTCTATGGGACGTGAGCAACGAGACCGCTCCATGAGCGCCCCCTTCCCAGGGCAGGAACGCGTCAAGCACATGGGCGAGCTGAAGCGCGGGGAGGAGCGCTGGGAGGTGTTCATGGAAATGCAGCCCGACGCAGAAGTCGGCCCCGGAGCGGTGCGCGGTCGCCTCCACTTCCTGAGCGGCGAGCGCCACCGGAGCACCACCTGGGTCTTCCTGGAGTGGTCGGAGCGGGATGTTCAGGAGCGCTTCGGTGAATTTTCGGCCATCGAGCTCTGGCATTTCCTGGAGACGCTCGAGGGATAACGCTCGCGCTTCGCAAACTGTGCAAGTTATGCACGTTTCCGCCATCACCTGTGCAATTGTGGTGGGTTCGGAGCGTTATTTCGTTCCGTCCTGTTGCGGTATGTACGCAGAACAGTTGACACTGCGCAACAACGCCCTTAGCTTGCCCCGATTCTGGGACAGGCCAGCGCGCTAGATCTGAGCGAGAATCCGGCACTCCGAGGCCGTCGCCGGGCGCTCGTCGTTTGTGGCACCGACCGTGCAAAGTCCCCCACCCACCGAGACCCGTTGAGGAGAGCGACGCCATGGCTGCGACGTTGGAACCCACCAAGACTGCCCTAGGGGCAAAACCCGCGACAGGAACGACGCCCGCCGACGCGATTCGGCGCGCGAAGGAAGCAGGGGTGCAGGTGGTGGACGTCAGGTTCACCGACCTTCCCGGCACCTGGCAGCATTTCTCGATCCCGCTGAAGGAGCTGACGGAGGAGCTGTTCGCCGAAGGAATCGGCTTCGACGGCTCGTCCATCCGGGGCTTTCAGGCGATCAACGAGAGCGACATGCTGCTGATCCCGGATCCCAATTCGGCGTTCGTGGATCCGTGTCTGGAGGTGCCGACCCTCTCGCTGACGTGCGACGTCGTAGACCCGGTGACCCTCGAGCGGTATTCGCGGGACCCGCGCTATGTGGCGCAGAAGGCGGAGCAGTACCTGGTGAAGACGGGCATCGCCACCACGGCGTACTACGGGCCCGAGGCGGAGTTCTACATCTTCAACTCCGTGCGCTTCGACCAGAACGCCCACGAAGGCTACTACCACATCGATTCGGAGGAGGGGATCTGGAACTCGGGGGCGAACGGCGGCACCCCGAACCTCGGCCATCGCCCGCGCCACAAGGAGGGATACTTCCCGGTGCCGCCGATCGACCGGCTGCAGGACCTCCGGTCGAAGATCGTGCTGGCGATGATGGCTTCGGGGATCGAGGTGGAGGTCCACCATCACGAGGTGGGCACGGCAGGCCAAACGGAGATCGACATGCGGTTCACCACGCTCACCCGCATGGCCGACCAGCTCATGATGTACAAGTACCTCGTGAAGAACGTGTGTCATCGGAATGGGTACACGGTCACCTTCATGCCGAAGCCCCTGTTCGGCGACAACGGCTCGGGGATGCACGTCCACATGAGCCTTTGGAAAGACGGGAAGAACCTGTTCTTCGACCCCAAGGGGTATGGATTGATCTCGGAGACCGCGCGCTGGTACATCGGCGGGCTCATCCGCCATTCGCCGGCGCTGCTGGCGTTCGCGGCGCCCACGACCAACAGCTACCGCAGGCTCGTGCCCGGGTTCGAGGCGCCGATCAATCTGATCTATTCTCAGCGCAACCGCTCCGCGATCTGCCGCATTCCGGTCTACTCCAAGTCCGCGAAAGCGAAGCGGATCGAGTACCGTGCGCCCGATCCGTCGTGCAACCCCTACCTGACGTTCGCGGCGCTGCTCATGGCGGGCTTGGACGGCGTGAAGAACAAGATCGAGCCGCCGGAGCCCATGGACGTCGATCTCTACGAGCTCGAGCCGGAGGAGCGCAAGCACGTGAAGAACACCCCGGGCTCGCTGAACGAAACGCTGGCGGCTCTCGAGGCGGACCATCAGTTCCTGCTCGAAGGCGGAGTGTTCACCCCGGATCTGATCGAGACCTGGCTCACCTACAAGCGCACAAAGGAAGTGGACCCGGTCGCGCTGCGCCCGCACCCGTACGAGTTCTTCCTGTACTACGACGTCTGACGGTAAGCGGTAAGCGGTAAGCGGTAAGCGGTGAGCGGTGAGCGGTGAGTAGTCCCGCTCACCGCTTACCGCTTACCGCTCACGCTGTATCTTTTCGCGCATGTCCGAGGCCCGGGACATTTTCGACGAGCTGAAGAAACGCGGCGTGCGCTTCCTGCTGCTGCAGTTCACCGACCTCTTGGGCGTGAACAAGGCGGTGGAGGTCCCCGCCTCGCAGTTCGAGAAGGCGCTGGCGGGAGAGGTGACCTTCGACGGCTCGGCGCTCGAGGGGTTCGCCCGGGTCGAGGAAGCGGACGCCCTGCTCGTTCCCGATCTCGCCAGCTTTCGCGTGTTCCCCTGGGAGGTCGGGTCGGCGGAGGATGAGGGCGGGGAAGGGGAGCCGGGCGGGGCCCTGGCGCGGCTCATTTGCGACATCTGCTACCCCGACGGCCGGCCCTTCGAGGGCTGCCCGCGCACCACGCTGAAGCGGCAGGTCGAGCGGGCCGCCGCGCTGGGCTTCGCGATGCGCGTCGGCTGCGAGGTGGAGTTCTTCATTTTCGCGCAGACCGACCGCGGGGAACCCACGACGCGGGCCCTGGATGCGGGGAGCTATTTCGACCTGGTCCCGGTCGACCGGGGGGAGACGGCGCGCCGGATCGTCGTGACGGTCCTGGAGCAGATGAAGCTGAACGCGGAGGCGTCGCATCACGAAGTGGCCGGCGGCCAGCACGAAATCGACCTGGGCTACGCCGACGTGCTGACGATGGCCGACCATCTGGCGACGCTGCGCTTCGTGGTGCGCACGATCGCCGTCCGACACGGCCTCGTGGCCACCTTCATGCCGAAGCCGATCTACGGCCGCAACGGCTCGGGGATGCACACGCACCAATCCCTCTTCGCCAAGGGGAAGAACGCGTTCTTCGATGCCAAGGGGCCGATCCAGCTCTCCGAGGTCGGTCGCTGGTACATCGGCGGGTTGCTCCGCCACGCGCGCGGGTACTGCGCGGTCACCAATCCCCTGGTGAACTCGTACAAGCGACTGGTGCCGGGGTACGAGGCCCCGGTGAACGTGTCGTGGTCCACTCAGAACGTGTCGCCGCTCGTCCGGGTGCCGGCGCAGCGCGGCGAGGCGACCCGCTGTGAGAACCGGATGCCCGACCCGTCCGCGAATCCCTATCTGGGGCTCGCCGTCCAGCTGGCGGCGGGGCTCGACGGGATCCGGGAGCGGATCGACCCCGGCGAGCCCGTGAACAAGAACATCGCGCGCATGTCGTACCGAGAGCGTCGCCGCTACCGCATCGACGACCTGCCGCGGGATCTGCACGAGGCGCTCGACTACCTGGAGAAGGACGCGGTGGTCCGGGAGGCGCTGGGGGACCACATTTACGAGCGTTACCTCGACGCCAAGCGCGAAGAGTGGCAGGAGTACATCGGGCAGGTGAGCGAGTGGGAGTTGAATCGGTATTTGGGCCAATACTAAAAAAGGCGTGAAAAGAAGGCGTGAAAAAGAGGCGTGAAAAAGAGACGTGAAAAGAAGGCGTGAAAAGAAAGCGTGGAGTGAAGGCTCGGAGCGGAGGCGTGCAAGAGAGGTTCTCCACCTAGGCCACCAACGCGTGCATCGAGCCCGACCCGGCCTTTTCACGTCTTTTTTTCACGTCTCTTTTTCACGTCTCTTTTTCACGCCTTTTTTTCACGTCTTTTTTCTTTCGTGCGACGTCTCCCGTCCCGGCGACACGCAGGGGGTTCAGAGCTACGGGCGCTGGGAATGGCACGCTCGTTTGGCGGTCGAGCCCGACCCCCGGCTGACGCTCGTACGGATGCGGATCGACACGGCCCGCGG
>DATDFP010000363.1:0-12077 GCA_036522535.1 Gemmatimonadales bacterium | reverse complement strand
CGTTCATCCCCGGGTTGCCGGTGAACCGCGCCACGAACGCGTCGGCCGGCATCCCGTAAATCTCGGCGGGCGTGCCGAGCTGGCGCAGGCGACCCTCGTGCAGCACTGCGATGCGCTGGCCCATGGTCATCGCCTCAGCCTGGTCGTGGGTGACGTAGATCATCGTGGCCCCGAGGCCGCGGTGCAGCTGCAGCAGCTCCGCGCGCATCTCGCTCCGCAGCCGGGCGTCGAGGTTCGAGAGCGGCTCGTCGAACAGGAACACCTGCGGGTTGCGAACGATCGCGCGTCCCAACGCGACTCGCTGGCGCTGTCCGCCGGACAGCTCTGCCGGGCGCCGTTCCAATAAGTCCGTTATCCCCAGCCGCTCGGCGGTCTCCCGAACCCGCCGCGCGATCTCCGGCTTCGGGACTCGCCGTACCTCCAGCCCGAAAGCGACGTTGGCCCGCACCGTCAGGTGCGGATACAGCGCGTGATTTTGGAACACCATCGCGACGTCGCGGTCGGCGGGCGCGAGGTGGGTCACCTCACGCTCGCCGATCCGGATCTCCCCGGCGCTCGGCTCTTCCAGCCCCGCGATGCAGCGCAACACCGTGGTCTTGCCGCACCCGGAGGGCCCGAGCAGCACGAGGAACTCCCCGTCCCGCACCTCCAGCGTCAAGTCTTGAAGGACGGGCTTTTCGTCCCTGGCGAACGTCTTGGTGAGCCGGCGGAGCGTGACCGACGCCATGCGCCCCTCCTGTCAGAACACGATCGGCAACGGCTCCCCTATTCGTCCCTCGCCGGCGCGCCGTTCGTCAACCTTCACGCGGAACCGTTTCCCTTCGAGCGTCACGCTGACACGCCGCCCCGCGACGCGCACGTGGTCGAGCGTGGCCCGCTCGACTCCGAGCGCGAGGGGCCACACCGTCACCCCGCTCGACCCGTCCGGGAGCACGCCCATCACGTGAGACACGATCAGATCGTTCACCCACGAGTGCTGGTAGTCGTCGATCCCGCGGTACAGGCTGGGCCGCCCGGTGTAGGGGTGGTAATGCTCGAAGCTGTTGGGGCGATCGGGGTCCCCGTCGAACGTCATCATCCGCGCGAACCGCCGCACCAGCTCCCCGAGCTGTGGCGACCACTCGGCGCGATGCTCGCGCACCACGTGGGCCAGCGCCTCGATCAGGTGCGAGTTCGTCATCGGCCACACCCGGCCGTTCCAGGGGCAATTGTGCCGCTTCCCTTTCCATTCGCCATCGGGGTTGAAGAGCGGGTCGTCCACGCTCGACGAGGGAACGGGGTACGGCGTCCAGAATTCGCCGGCATCGAACAGATGCCGCCCCAACCCGTCGACGTGCCGGGCGTCCACGAGATCGGTCGCGAACGGATAGAAGCACACGGCGGCCTTCACGCCGGTGGGCCGCGCCGTCCTCCGGTTCACGTCGAAGAACATCTCCGCCACCGCGTCCCACATCTTCTCCAGGATGGCGCGCCCCGTGCGGCTTGCGGCCTCGCGCCAGCGAGCGACGTCCGCCGGTGTCACCCGCCCTGCCAGCCGCTCCAGCGCCCGCAACAGCCGGTAGCCGTACACGGTGACGTCCACGCCTTTCAACCGCATGCGGCTCTCCCAGCCGGCGCGGTCCGCTTCGGGATCGACCGCCTGATAGCGCGACATGAACTCCTGCCCCGTTTCGTACTGGTTCACGACGTCGATCATCCCGGTGTGGTCGGCGTCGCGTGTGCGGAGCAGCCACTCGGCATAGCGCACGAGGCCGGGATACACCTCCGCCTCGAACGCCGCATCCGGATGCACGGCCTGGAGCGCCTCGAGCGCGCCGCCCCAGTCGGCGTGGTAGAAGTCACTGCGCCGCAAGTGATCGACGAACACCCGCCCGGGGAGCGAGCCGTCGGGATTCTGGTGCGCCAGGAACGTCCGCAGCGTCCCGCGCGCCCAGGCGGGATCGGCGAGCCAGCGCAGCTCACGCATGTGACACTGGGCGCTGTAGGTGATCGGCAAGTGGAAGTAGCCGATCCCCTCACACACAGTGGGAAACCGGTAGTTCCCGATGCCGCCCGCGATCGCGTTGAGCCGGAGACCGTACCACCGATACCACCAGCAACGGTCGAGGTATGGGTCAGAGCAGCGGAAGCCCGGCACCGAGGCGAAGAACTCCTGCCACCCGCGCTCTGCGACCGTCGTCGGGCGACCGAGCCGGCGCGGTCGCTCACCGTCGGCCTTCCGGGCCGCCGCGCCGCCGCCCCCGTCGAGCGCCAGGGACACGGACGCGGAGAAGGTCGCGGCAGCTCCGCGAGCGATCCGGAACCGCCGCGCCAGCCCGAGAAACACCAGTCCCCTCGGGTCGATGCCCTCGAGATGCAGCTCGTTCCCGAGCCCGCCGCCCCGGCGCCACCTGTCGTAGAACGGCGTGAGGTCGAATCGCGGCGGCAACGTGGGCGCGGAGGCCTCGGAGCGGTACGCGGCAAACGACTGGGCTGTGGGAGCGAGCGCTAGCAGGTGCTCGACGCGCGCGCGATGGGCCTGCCGGTCCGCGACCATGCGAACGAACCGCAGCGCGTGACGGTCGCCGCGCACGTCCGCCGCCGCGAGGGACGCGCCGTCCACCGCGGTCCAGACCACGACGTCGAGCATCACCGCCCGCGCCGTGGGGTTGCGTACGACCCACTCGGAGGCGAGCGAGCCCCCCGGCGCGCTGCGAACCTCGCGCGCCCGCAACGGCCCCACCGCGTACTCGAGGGCGAGCGTCGCGGGCGTCCAGCGCCGGCGGAGGGATCGGGGGGGCGGCGTGAACGGGGGCGGGGGAAGCCCGGGGACCCCGTCTGCCAGGAGCGTCACGGTGAAGAGCGGGCCGATGGCGTATTGGAAGAGGTGCGCTTCGTCCCAGAAGCCCGGCTCCGCCAGCCACTCGGGGAACGGCGGCGCCCAGACGAGCCCGTCCCCCGCGCCCAGGTACCACTTATCGTCCCGAGGGACGAGGCTATTTCTCAAGCGCCACGATCTGGCGCAACAGCTCCGCGTCGTTGCGCCGGTGTCCCAGCTCCGCGGACGCCAGGGTGAAGTCAGGCGCCAGGTCACCGACCTGCGGTGCGATCGAGGGGGCGGTCGTCGTCACGACGCAACAATCTCCCGCATCCGGTGGAATGCCGTTCGGAACTCGCGGCGAACAAAGGGCGTTGCGGGGGTAATGTCACAAGGTGGCACCCGGCGAGGCAACCCATGAGCCCTGAGTCGGTTTGAATTCGCCGCAACCGCCGTGCATCTTACGTCCGTCCCCGATTGCCGCAGGAGGAGAAACATGCCAGGAGCAGTCAGCTCCACCGAGAAGGTCGTGGCGCACACCCTGCCCAAGCTGCCGTACGACTACGGGGCACTGGAGCCACACATTGACCGGCAGACGATGGAGATCCATCACACGAAGCACCACCAGGCCTACATCAACAACCTGAACGCGGCGCTGGACAAGCACCCCGAGCTGCACAAGAAGACGCTCGAGGAGCTGCTGCGCGGTATCAACGGTGTCCCGGAGGACATCCGTACCGCGGTCCGCAACAACGCCGGCGGCCATCACAATCACTCGCTGTTCTGGACGATCATGGCGCCTGCGGGAAAGGGCGGCGGCGGAGAGCCGAGCGGCGCCTTCGCGGACGCGATCAAGAAGACCGTCGGCGACCTGGCAAAGTTCAAGGAGCAGCTGTCGAACGCCGCGATGACCCGGTTCGGCTCGGGTTGGGCCTGGCTCGTCGTGGCGGGCGGCAAGCTCGAGCTGCTCAGCACCGCGAACCAGGACAGTCCGGTCATGGACGGGAAGATTCCCATCCTCGGGCTCGATGTATGGGAGCATGCGTACTACTTGAAGTACCAGAACCGGAGAAACGAGTACGTGGCGGCGTGGTGGAACGTGGTCAACTGGGCTGAAGTGACAAAGAGGTTCGAGGCGGCGAGGAAATAGGCTAGACGCACAGACGCAGCAGACGCAGCAGGGGAGAACAGTCAGCGGTTGGAGGACTACCCACGCACCATCACCTGTTCACCCCCTGTGCGTCTGCCGCGTCTGTGCGTCTAGAAGTGAATGTTGAATAACGGCAGGATCTTGAACGGCGCCCTATTGTTTTTGGCTCTGTTCACCGCTCCGATCTGTACCCCTTTCAGTTCCCAGGCCGAGTTGTAGATCCCGATCGCCACGCCCGTCTGCAGCCCGCGCACTCGGTTGTAGGCGCTGAGCGACAGTCCTGAGAGCCCACCGGTCTTCAGGTAGAGTCCCGCGAGATTCAGGCCCGTCACGCGGGAGCACTCGACGCGGTATCCGGCGATCGAGACGCCCCGGATCTCACCGCCCGCCACCACCGCGATCCCGCCGATCCCTGCGCCCGTGAGGCGGCCGTTCGTCACTACCGCGAGGCCACCCACGCCGACTCCTGCAATCGACCCGTTCACTACGGTGGCGAGCCCGCCGGCGCCCAACCCCTTGAGATCGCCGTCCGCGACCGTGCCCAGGCCCGCAACGGCGGCGCCGGACACGTTATGGTTCGCCACCGTCCCGAGCCCCGAGACCGCAAGTCCCGCGATGTCTCCGTTCGCGACCGTGCCGAGCCCGCCGATCGCGAGCCCGGTGACGCTCCGGTTCGCCACGGTCCCGAGGCCGCCGAGCGTGATCCCCCGGATATCCCGATCGGCCACCGCGCCGAGTCCCCCGATGACGACGCCGCGGACCGCGCCGTTGGACACCGCGCCCAAGCCTCCGATGGCAATCCCCTGGATGTCGCCGTTGGCGACGAGCCCCAGCCCGCCGATCCCCAGGCCTTGGAGCGACCCGTTCGACACGGCGCCCAGGCCGCCGATGGTGATCCAGCGAGCCCGGCGCTCCGTCACCACCCCGGCGAAGCCGATCGCGATCCCGTTGACGTATTGCGACCCCGGCAACACGCCCGCCTGCAGTCCGTTGACGGTACCGCTCAGCGGCTCCCGCGCTCTCCACACCGTGAGGTTGATTCCGTTGACCCGCTCGAGCCCGGCGTCCTGCGCGTTGATGCGGACGCCGTTCACACGGGGCGCGTTGCCGAAACTCACGCCGTTGCCGTGGATGGTGAGACCGATGTGGAAATGACCGTAGCGCGGCGGGTTGGTATCGGCCGATTCGGCTTGGGCCGCGAGCGCGTGGGTCAGTGGCGGAATGGCGAGGAGGACCGCGCTGGCGAACCCCCAAGTGAGCGGTGAGCGGTGAGGGGTCAGCGGTACTCCCGAATGCACCGGGACGTCCCGCTTACCGCTCACCGCTCACAGTCAAGAGGTCAAGCACCGCCCGATGCAACGGTCCGTTGGAAGTGACGAGGCTGCCGCCGTAGATCGACCGTTCGCCGCCCTGGGTGGTGGCCCGGCCGCCCGCCTCTTCGACGATGACCTGCGGCGCGGCGATGTCCCAGGGGTGCATGACCGGATCGATCGCAATCTCTCCCCCGCCTTCCGCGACGAGCATGTGCTGGTAGAAATCCCCGAAGCCCCGGGTGCGCTCCACGCACCGGATCAAGGCCAGGAGACCGGGCGAGGGTCCATCCCGGCCCGGCCCACCCTCTCCGGGGCCGAGGTTGCCGTGAAACAGTGATGCCCGCGCGAGCTCCCGGACGCCCGAGACGTGGATCCGGCGCCCATTGCCGAATGCCCCATGACCCCGCGCGGCGTGCCAGCGGGCGTGCAACGCCGGAGCGCTCACCACGCCCGCGATCACCTCGCCCGCCGCTTCGATGGCGAGCAGGCTTGCGAACACGGGGATTCCGCGCACGAAGTTGCGGGTGCCGTCTATGGGATCGATGATCAAGCGCGCGTCGCCCGCTCCCGCTCGCTCGCCCTGCTCTTCCCCGCAGATGCCGAGGGTGGGATGACGCTCGGCCACCGAAGCGCGCGCCATGGTCTCAATCGCGCGGTCCGCCTCGGTGACGGGGCTCGAGTCGGGCTTTTCCTCCACGCGCAGCCGGCTGGCTTTGAAGAAGCGCAGGGCGATCTCGTCGGCGCGGTCGGCGAGCTCGTGGAGGAACGGGAGCCAGGCTGCAGGATCCATGGGGCGCAGGGCGACGCGTCAGAGCGCGGGCGCCCGGGCGGTGTCTCGGACCAGGCGCGCGCGCAACGCCGTGTGGAGCTCCCGCGCGACCGGGCCGGGGCGGCCATCGCCGATGGCGCGCCCGTCGACCTGAACCACCGGCATCACGTCCACCGTCGTTCCCGTGAGGAACAACTCGCTCGCCGTGTAGAGCTCGCGGACGGGCAATGGCGCTTCGGACACGCCGACCCCGAGCTCGGCCGCGAGCTCGAGCACGACCTCGCGCGTCACGCCCGGCAGGATCCGGTGATCCGCCGGATGGGTGCGGATCGCCCCGTTGATCACGGCGAGCAGATTGGTGCTCGCTCCCTCGGTCGCGATCCCGTCACGCACCAGGATCGCTTCGAACGCCCCGGCGGCCACGGCCTGCTGCTTCGCCAGCACGTTGGCGAGGAGCTGGACCGTCTTCAGGTCGCAGCGCTCCCAGCGCAGGTCCGGGGTCGTGATCGCGGTCGCGCCCCGGGCGCGGACGTCGTCCGGGGCGGCGAGCGGGTTGGCGCTCAGGAACACCGTCGGCGGCGTGCCGGCAGGGGGGAAATGGTGGGTGCGGGGCTCGGCCGATCCGCGAGTGATCTGCAGATAGACCGTGGCGTCGCCGTCGTCGATCTGGTTGTCGCGCAGCAGCCGCTCGGAAATCTCGAGCAGGGCCGCCGCGTCGAGCGCCGGCGGAAGCGCCACAGCGAGCGCCTCCAGTCCCCGCGCGAGCCGCCTCAGGTGTCGCGCGGCTTCGAAGAGCCGGCCGTTCCGCGCTCGGGTCACCTCGTACACGGCGTCGCCGAACAAAAAGCCCCGATCGTCCACGGCGACGGTCGCCCGCGTCCGATCCAGATATCGGCCGTTCAGATAGACGATCATCCAGGGGCCTCGCGTGTGAGAGCTACGGCCCTCTCTGCTTCGGCGGCCCCTGATTGAGCAGCAGCCAGTAGACGCCGAGCTGCCGGGCGGCCTCCATGAACTGGTCGAAGTCGACCGGTTTGCGAATGTAGCTGTTGGCGCCCAGACCGTAGCCCTTGAGCAGGTCCTGCTCCTCGGTCGAGGACGTCAGGATGACCACCGGCAACGAGCGCGTTCCCTGGTCGGCGCGCAAGCGGCGCAGGACTTCCAACCCGTCGACCTTGGGGAGCTTCAGATCGAGCAGGACGAGCTCGGGCATGGCGGTCATATCGCGACCCTCGTACCGGCCCGTTCCGAACAGATACTCGAGCGCCTCCGCGCCGTCGCGCACGACGATGACCTCGTTGGTGATGCGATTCCTCCTCAGGGCACGAAGCGTCAGTGCCTCGTCGTCCCGGTTGTCCTCAACGAGTAGAATCATCTTATCCGTCATGGCTGGGGCGTCTGGTCCGGCGACAGCGTGAAGTAGAACGTCGCTCCCCGCCCAACTTGCCCCTCCGCCCAGATGCGTCCTCCGTGGCGCCTGATGACCCGGGCGACGGTCGCGAGGCCGACCCCGCTCCCCTCGAACTCGCCGGCGGGATGCAGCCGCTGGAACGGTTTGAACAGCTTGTCGCCGTACGCCATGTCGAACCCGGCTCCGTTGTCGCGAACGTAGTACGCCTGCGAGCCGTTCGCCACGGTGCGGCCGAACTCGATGCGCGGCTGGGGCTGGCCGCGAGAGTACTTCAAGGCGTTCTCCAGCAGGTTCTCGAGCGCCACCCGCAGCAGCCGCGGATCCCCGTCGGCCATCAGGCCGGGAGCGATTGCCCATTCCACAGACCCTGCCGGCGCGCTTCTGCCGAGCTCCGAGACGACGGCGGCGGCGATGGCGCTCAGGCTGACCGACTCCCGTTTCATAGGAGCGCGCGTGAGGCGCGACAGATCGAGCAGGTCGTCGATCAGCCCCGCCATCCGGCGGGCCGCATCCCGGATGCGGTCGAAGTGTGCCCGTCCTGTCTCGTCGAGCTGATCGGCGCAATCATCGAGCACGGCGCGGCTGAAGCCATCGATGCTGCGGAGCGGCCCGCGCAGATCGTGCGACACCGAGTAGGCGAAGGCGTCGAGCTCGGCGTTTGCCGCCTCGAGCTGTGCGGCATACCGGCGCAACGTGTCCTCCGCCTGCTTGCGGTCCGTGATGTCGCGCAAGATCCCGGTGAAGAGCTCCTGCGCTCCCTCCCGCGAACTCGCGAGCGACAGCTCGACCGGAAACTCAGATCCGTCCTTCTTGCGCCCCGTGAGCTCGACCGTTCTCCCGATCACGTGGGGTTCGCCCGTCGCCAGATAACGTGCCAGTCCCGCGCGATGAGCGTCGCGGTATCGGTCGGGCATGAGCGTGGTGATCGGGCGACTCTCAACCTCGCTCGCTCCGTACCCGAAGATGCGTTCGGCCGCGGGATTGAAATAGGTGATCAGGCCGAGCTGGTCGGCCGACACGATCGCGTCGTTTGCCGACGCGGCCAGCGCGCGAAACCGTCCCTCTGATCCGCGCAGGGCTCCTTCCGCATCCCGCCGGCGCGCTTCGGCGCGCTCGATCGAGCGCGCGCTCCACCACGTGAGGCCCGCCAGAGCGACGATGGTGGTGACGACGAACAGCGCCGAGCCCCCTTCCGTCTCGTAGAGCCCGGCGTTCTGGCCGAGCACCCTGAGCCAGCCTAACACCACGGGGATCAGCACGACGGCGGGCAGCAGTCGCCGGACGAGCGCCCCGGCCGGAGTGTTGCCTCGCAACAGCGCCACGAGCCCCTCGTCGGGACGCGCAAACAGAGCGCCGGTCGCGAGGGCGAGGAACGCGAGGCTCGTGTTCAGAGCCATCGGGCCGCGCAGCATGTCCGCCCCGTAGAGGTGCCCGAGCAAGGCGGCCAGAGTTGTGAGGCCCGACCCGAGAAGCAGGGTCTGCAGGGCGGCGTGAACCCGACGACCTTCCAGCCGCAAGAGGGCGAGTGCCAACCCGGTGAGGACGAAGTTCAACGCGGCAAGCGGGGCCAACCGGGAGCCGACGGCGGCCACTCGGGCGGGAAACAGCAAGCCATCGAGGGGGGGGGCCCAGACCGAGAAGTACGTCCCCAGTCGCACACCGCCCGCAAGAACGACGAGAGCGGCCAGGCCCTGGGCGAGCCGCCGAGCCGGAGGCGGACGGTCTGGCCCTGCCGAAAGCAGCAGCGCCGCGCCGGCCGTCATGAGGGCGAGCGCAGTAATCGGGTTCATCTTCACGCGGCCCGGGATCGCACTCTTGAGGAGTTCGATGTCGAGCCACCAGCCCACCAGCGCCCCGGCGCCGAGGGCAATCGCCGCCGAAGCGCATGCTGTCGAGACGATCAACGGCTTCATTGGCAGTTGGACTCTGTGGCGCCGCGGGAAATTGGCGTGCGGAATGGGGAGGCGTAGGGGCGCAGCATGCTGCGCTCCTACCGCAAGGGTTCAGGGCCAGCCGCGGGCGGATCGCTACTCGTCGCCGCGCAGCTCGCGTTCGGCCCGGGTCCAATCATCGAGCTCGTGGCCGGGCTCCTCGCCGCGCTCCCGGTACAGCTCGTATGCCCGCCGGCGGACCTCCTCTTCGGAGGGGGCCGCCGGGCCGCGAACCGGCTGCCTCTCCTTGGCCTTGCCTGGGCGCTTGGTCGTAGACCTGCGTTTCGAGGTTTCCGTCATCGCCTGTTTCCCTTCTCCTGATCGAGAGTCCAAGGTTGAGAAATCGGACGCAAATTCGCAAGGGCGTGGGCCCGGGCCCCGGCGATCGAGACACACGGGCTAGGGCCGGTCCGAGCCCACCGGCGTTGCTCGGGGGACGCGGTCCACCACCTTCGCCTGCACCGGTACGCCGGGGGCGAGCAGCTCCAGACCCCCCACCACGACCTGCGCGCCCGCTTCGACGCCGGTGCTCACCTCGACGAACCCCGGCGTGCGCACGCCGAGAGTCACTGAGCGCCGCTGCGCCTTCCCGTCGCTCACGACCCAAACGACGTTTGCGCCCTGAAGTGGAACGACGGCATCTTCGGGAATCACGATCGCCCCGGGGCGCACGGCGGTGACGAGCCGCGCCTCGATGAACATGCCCGGCTGCAGCAACCGCTGCGGGTTCGGGACGCGCGCCTTGACCAGGATCGTGCGGCTCGGGAGCTGGACGACCGGGTCCACAAAGTCCACCGTACCCGTGAAATCGCGACCCGGGATCGCGGCAACCCGGAACGTGACCTCCTGTCCGGGGCGCAGCGAGCGCGCGAACCGCTCGGGCACCTGGAACGAGGCCCGTTGCGGGTTCACCGTGTGGAGCGACACGAGGCGCGTGCTGGTGGTGACGTAATCGCCCAGGCTGACGTAGCGCTGTCCGGCCACGCCGGCGAACGGCGCCAGGACGGTCGTGCGCTCGAGCCGGATACGCTGGAGGTCGTACTCCGCCCGCGCGCCCCGGGCCGTCGCGTCGGCGCGCTCCAAGTCCGCTGCGGACGATGCATTCTGCTGTGCGAGCTCCTTGGCGCGCGCCAATGCCTGCTCGGCGAGGTCGCGCTGGGCGGCGAGCTGCGCCACCTGGGCCTGCAGCTGGGCGTCATCCACCTTGAAGAGCGGCGTTCCCTGCTCGACCTCCTGTCCCTCGCGGACCAGGATCTCGACGATCCGCCCGTCCACCTCGGAGCGCAGGTCGATCGACTGCACGGCTTCGATCTGGCCGGTCGCGGCGATCTCATCGCGCACCGTGTCCACCCGGGCGATGGCGACCTCGACCGGGAGACTCATCGGGCCGCCCCCGAACCCGCCCGACCCCGGGCCGGCGCCCCTGGTCTTCTTGCACGCGCCCGCGGCGACCAGCGCCACCGCGAGGCACCAGGCGCCACGCGCCGTGCCGGTCACTGGTCCGGTTCGGGAAAGAGACGACGGCCGAGTACGTTTTCCAGGCCCGCCAGCGCCAGTCGGGTCGCGTACCGCGCCTGCACCAGAGCGGCTTCCGCGTTGTCCAGGTCGGCCTGCGCCTTCAGCAGGTCGAGGATGGTCGTCTCGCCCGCGCGGTAGCGGCTCTGCTGCACGCGGAAGTTCTCGCGCGACACGCGCCGGGCCTCGCCCGCGAGCTCCGCGCTGGCGCGCGCGGTGACGTAGCCGTCGTAAGCGGCGGTCACGTCGCGCTGCACGGCCCGATCCATGTCTTCACGCACGGCATGGGCGACGTCGCGGTTCACCCGGGCCCGGGTGAGGGCGATCTCGCGCTGGGCGTTGTCCCACACGGGGAACGACACGCCGAGCGTGAGAGACGTGCGGTCGACCGCCGATGGGAAGAAGCGGTTGTCGAACGCCAGGGCGTTGGCGGTCAGGGCGGCGTGGGGGAGGTAGTCCCCGAGGCGGGCGCGGAACACCGCCTGCGCGGCCCGCTCGTTGGCCCGGGCCACCCGATACTGTGGCCCCTGCTCGGCCGCCTGAGCGACCGCTTCCGCCAGCGTCACGGGCAGCTCAGGCATGGGAACCGTGTCGAGCGGGGCGGCGTCCACCGGCCCCGCAGCCCCTACCCGGCGCCCGAGCTCGAGGCGCGCGAGGCGCAGGGCCGATTCCCGCTCCAGCAGGCCCACCCGAGCGCGGGTCAACTCGAGGCGCAATTGGAGCGAGTCGGTCTGGACCGCGGCGCCCGAGATCACCCGGGCCCGGGCCACGGCAAGCTGCTGCTCGGCGCGCTGCACCCGCTCCCGCGCCACGCGCTGAAGCTCCGCGTTGGCGAGCACGGCGTAATAATCGGCCTCGGTGAGCAGGGCGGCCGTGAACCGCGCCGCCAGCTCTCCGGCATGCGCCCCTTCCAGCGCCGCCGCCGAGCGCGACAGCTCGGCGGCCTTCTGGCCCCCCAGGAACAGGTCGTAGCGGGCGGTCACCTGGGCCGTCACCGCATTGGCCTCGGGGGCGAAGGTCACGAAATTGTACCCCGGCGGGTTCGAGTGCGTGACGTCCGTGTTCAAGGTGACCGAGGGGAGCACGAACACCGCGAACGCGCTGCGCCGCGCCCACACCGCGTTGTCCACCTGCCCGATCGCGGCGACGTAGCTCGGGTCGAGCCCCGTGGCCCGCCGCAGCGCGTCGCGC
>DATDFP010000362.1:0-2556 GCA_036522535.1 Gemmatimonadales bacterium | reverse complement strand
AGTCGTGGACGACCCCGCCGCCCTGGGCGCGGTCGTCGCCGAATGGCGCCGCGCGCCGCTCCTCGCTCTCAACACCGAGACGACGTCGCCCGACGCGATGCGCGGCGAGCTCGTGGGGTTGTCGCTGGCGGTCGCGCCGGGCCGCTCGTGGTATCTCCCGTTCGGGCACGTGGCTGCCGTCGGGGAGCTGGCGGGCGGCGCGCCGCCGCCGAACCTCCCCCCGCTCGCGAGCGACGCGCTGCGACCGCTCCGTGAGCTGCTCGCCGATCCGGCCGTGCCCAAGGCGGGGCACGACATCAAGCACGACTGGCTGGCGCTGCGCCGCCACGGCGTCGAGCTCGCCGGCGTCGCGTACGACTCGATGCTCGCGAGCTTCGTGCTCGACCCCGGTCGGCGAACGCACGCCATCGACGACTTGGCGCGCGAGCGGCTGTCGCTCGAGATGCCGGCCTACGGTGACCTGGTGGGCCGCGGCCGGCGGGAGCGGCCGTTCGCCGAGATCCCGCTCGGGGACGCCGCGCGCTACTGCTGTGCCGACAGCGAGACGGTGCTGCGGTTGCGGGCGGCGTTTCAGCCCGAGCTCGAAGATCACCACCTGCTCCCCCTGCTCGAGGCGATCGAAGTCCCGCTCATTCGAGTGCTCGTGAACATGGAGTGGCACGGAGTGCTGATCGACCTGGCGCGGCTCGGGGAGATCTCACGGCAGCTGGCGGGCGAGCTCGCGGAGCTCGAGCGGGCGATCCACCGGGCCGCCGGGACCGACTTCAACATCAACTCGACCCCACAGCTGCGGCACATCCTGTTCGAGAAGCACCAGCTACCAGTCGTCAAGAAGACGAAGACCGGGGCGTCCACGGACGCCGAGGTCCTCGAGCAGCTTGCCGCGATGGGGCACGAAGTGCCGAAGCTGCTCATCGAATATCGCGAGCTGTCGAAGCTCAAATCGACCTACGTCGACGCGCTCCCCGGCTTCATCAACCCCGCCACCGGCCGGATCCATACGAGCTTCAACCAGGCGGGCGCGGCGACCGGACGCCTGTCGTCGTCGGACCCGAACCTCCAGAACATCCCGGTGCGCACGCCGCGCGGCGAGGCGATCCGCCGGGCCTTCGTGGCGGCGCCCGGTTGGCTGCTCCTCACCGCCGACTACTCGCAGATCGAGCTGCGCCTGCTCGCGCATCTCTCGGGGGACCCCGCCTTCGTGCAGGCGTTCGAGCAGGGCGGCGACATCCATCGCCAGACCGCGGCGCTGATCTTTGGCGTGCCCCAGGCCGACGTGACGGCCGAGATGCGCGCCCGCGCCAAGACCATCAACTTCGCCACGATCTACGGGCAGGGGCCGTTCGCCCTGTCTCGCCAGCTCGGCATCACGCTCGACGAGGCGAAGGCGTTCATCCAGCAGTACTTCACGCGCTTTGCGGGCGTGCGCGCCTGGCTCGACCGCACGGTGGCGGAAGCGCGCGCCCGGGGTTACGTCGAGACCCTGTTCGGTCGCCGGCGCTACGTTCCGGAGTTGAAGGACAAGAACTTCAACGTCCGGTCGTTCGGCGAGCGGACCGCCACCAATTCCCCCCTGCAGGGCTCCGCCGCCGACCTCATCAAGAGAGCCATGATCGGCATCGACCACGCGCTGCGCGAGCACGGCCTCAAAGCCCGCGTGCTCCTCCAGGTCCACGACGAGCTCGTCCTCGAAGTCCCGGGGCGGGAGTCGGATCAGGCAAGAGAGCTTGTAAAACGCGAGATGGTGGGAGCAGCCGCACTGCGCGTGCCACTGGTCGTAAGTCTCGGCGTGGGAACGAATTGGGTCGATGCCAAGGGCTAAGCATGCCTCTTGCAGAAAGGGTCGGGGGCGCCCACACTACAGGTGCCGGATCGCCGCGGCAGTATGCCTCGGTCCGGCGCCATTTCGCGGCCGGAGGCTCACGCGGTGATGTCTCGGCACGGTTTTACCCTGATTGAGCTCCTCATCGTCGTGGTGATCATCGGGATCCTCGCGGCGATTGCGATCCCGAAGTTCGCCAACACGAAGGAGAAGGCGTACATCGGCGCGATGAAGTCGGACTTGCGCAACCTCGCCACGGCGGAGGAAGCGTTCTTCTACGACAGTGCCACGTACACCACCAGCCTGGCCAAGATGAACGGCTTCCAGCCGTCCTCCGGCGTCGCGATCGCGGTGAACGAGGCGACTCCGCAGGGGTGGTCGGCGACGGCGTCGAGTAACAATACGACGCACCACTGCTATCTCTATTCGGGCGCCGCGACGCCCATCGGCTCGGCGACGATCGAGGGTCACATTTCCTGCTCGTAGAGGGCCCGCCTCGGGAATTCACGCGCCGCCGCGATGGGATGTGTTTCGCCCTCGACGGCGGCGTTTGGCTCCATCGCCACACGCTCCGCGGTCAGCGGATGGCCCACCTCGTGAGCGCGGACAAGGAACGGCTGCTGGCGCTGGGACGCGAGCTGGGCCTGCACCCGGCATGGCTGCAGCACAAGCCACTCAAGGACCCGAGGACCGGCGAGAGGGTTCCGGCGTGGCATTGGGACGTCTGGGGAGAG
>DATDFP010000361.1:0-5583 GCA_036522535.1 Gemmatimonadales bacterium | reverse complement strand
GGATGTTCCGCTTGGCGAGCGCCGCAATGCGCAGAGCCTTCACATAGGCGATCCGTCCCCGGGACCCCAAATCCACCACATGCGGACCCATGAACGACGTGCGCGTCATGAGATCCGACGTGAGCACGTCCACCCGCACGCCTCGCGATCGGAGGATCTCGGCATACACCTCGAACAGACGCGTCGGCCCTCCGAACGCGTAGGCGGGCGCGTACCAGTTGGTTGCCTGAAGTATCCGCACCGCCGATCTGTCCTCCTCGACCGCCGGCGCCGGGCTGCCCGGCGCTTTAGGTGCGTCGGTCGGGGCCGCTCGTCCGGATGAGGGAGAAATCGGTGCCGTGCCCGACGGCGAAGATCCGGTATCCGTGACGATTGAGCTCCTGGATGGCGGCCGCGGCGGGAGCGTAATCGGCCGATCCGGGGGCACGGTGAAACTCCACCAGAATCTGCTCGACGTCGAGACCCGCACGGAGCACGTCGTGGAGCACGCCGTATTCCGCGCCCTCGATGTCGAGCTTGAGAATGTCCACTCTCCGGTGCCCGAGCTCCGCCATGACGGTCGCGACCCGCTTCACGAGCACCCGGTGGGCGCCACCCCCGTGGTGCCCGTCCCGGATCAGCGTCCCCGACACGAAACGCGGATCATCGGGAAGGTAGAGCGTCGCCGCACCGTCGAACTCGGCTATGCCGCACGGCTGGAAACGCAGCTCAGGGGAGCGCGGTTGGCGCTCGACCCACTCGATCGACCGGGGCGTCGGGTCGAATGCCCACACTCGGAGCCCATAGGTGCGGATGAGGGACGCCGCGAAGGACAGGTCCTCACCTACGCCCACGTCATACACGACCGATTGCGCCCCTACCCCGTCCGGACAAATTCGCCACCCACCGTATTCCGGGTCACCGTGCAGCTCCACCCGGCGGGCGATCTGCACGGGCCGGTAGAACGACAGGCCGAGCCGCTGCCTCACCCAGAGCCTGGTGGCCCGCAGCGCCCGGCGCGCCCGGCGCCCGCAGACCGCCCGAACCAGTGCCGCGAGCGCGCGAGTCATCTGGTCAGCGCGTCGACGATCTCCGCGACTCGCCCGGCGATGGCGTCGGCGCCGTCCGACAGGTCGGGATACACGGGAAGGCGGACCAGGGTGCTGCTGCATTCGTCGGTGACCGGGAGGCTCTCCGGCCGGCCCGTCACCTGCCGGCCGAACGGTGACGAATGCAACGGGATGAAGTGGAAGGTGGCCCCGATGCCGGCGGCCGCGAGCGCGGCCAACACGCGGTCTCGGAGCGCGGCAGTCCGCACCCGGAAAAAGAAGATGTGATAGTTGGGCTCCGCATAGGGCGGGACCACGGGGCGAACGACCTGCCCGCGGGCTGCCAGCGGCTCGAGGGCCCGGAAGTACGCCTCCCAGACGACGCGGCGCCTGGCCTTGATTTCCGCCCGCTTGGCGATCTGCACCTCGAGCACGGACGCGAGAATGTCGGACGGGACGTAGCTGCTGCCTTCGCTGACCCAGGTGTAGCGGTCCACCTCGCCGCGCAGGAAGCCGGCGCGGTTCGTTCCTTTCTCACGGATGAGTTCCGCGCTGCGCGCCGCCGCCGGGTCGTTCGTGAGGAACGCCCCTCCCTCACCGCACATGATGTTTTTCGTATCGTGAAAGCTCAAGCATCCGATCTGGCCGATGGCGCCGAGCGGCCGCCCCGAATGGCGGGCGTCGATGCCCTGCGCGGCATCCTCGACGATTACCAGTCCCCGCCGCCGGGCCAGGTCGGTGATCGCCTCCATGTCGCAGGCGACACCCGCGTAGTGCACGACGATGACGGCCCTGGTGCGCGGCGTGACGCGGCGCTCCACGTCCACGGGGTCGATGTTCAGCGTGTCCGCGCCGATGTCGGCGAACACGGGGCACGCTCCCCGCAGGACCACGGCATTGGCGGTCGACACGAAGGTGAAGCTCGGCATGATCACTTCGTCGCCGCGCTTCACACCGAGGACCAGCATGGCCATCTCCAGCGCGTGCGTGCAGGACGTGGTCAGATAGGCGTGCGCCACGCCGAGCCACTGACGCAGGCTCTCCTCGACCCGCCTCGCCACGGGTCCATTGCCCCGGAGAGTATCTCCCCGCAGCACCCGCGCCACCGCCTCGATCTCACGCTGATCGACGAAGGGCCGATTGAATGGGATCGGGGCGCTCATGCCCCACGAGGATTAACTTGTGGCATGACGATCCGCTTGCTGGCCGTGCAGAACATCATGAGCCCGTACAACCTCTCCTTCTTCGCCGCGCTGAGCGAACAGCGAGCCGTCGCCGCGCGCACCGTATTCCTGGCGCCGAACGACACCAATCGACCCAGCCAGGCGCTCCCCGAAGACCTCGGCTTCGACTACCGGGTGCTGCCGGGCCTCCACACCTTCATTCCCCGCTACGACATGCCCGTGTACGTGCACTGGGGCCTGTGGACCGAGCTGCGCCGATTCCACGCCGACGTGCTCGTCATGAGCGGCTATCACTACTTCGCGACGCTCGAGGTGCTCGCCTTCGCCCGCAGGCATCGCGTGCCGGCCGTCCTGTGGTCCGGCAGTCACCTCGAGAGCGGATTCATCAAGCGCCGCTGGGTGGACGCCTACAAGCGTTGGGTCATCACCCGCTTCGACGCTTACCTGACGTACGGCTCCGCGGCCCGCGACCAGCTGGTGCACTACGGCGCGCGTCCAGACCGAATCATCGTGGGCTGCAACACCGTCGACGTCCACTGGTTCAAGAGCCGGGCGGCGGCGCTCCGCCGCACGGAGCGGCGGGAAGGCCCGCTCCGGCTGCTGTACGTCGGGCGCCTGGTCCCGTTCAAGAACGTTGCAGCCCTCGTCGCCGCCGTGGCCCATCTGCAGGAGCGCGGCCTGGGCGTCACACTCACCATCGTGGGCGATGGTGCCCTCCGGGAGCGACTCCGGCAGCAGATCAGTCGCGGGGGCGTGCGCGACGTCACCTTCTGCGGATTCCTGACCGGGGACCGGCTCGTTGAGGCGTACGTCGGCGCGGACGCGCTGGTGCTCCCCTCACTCAATGAGCCCTGGGGCCTCGTCGTGAACGAGGCGGCTGCCTGCGGAATCCCGTCCGTCGTGTCCAACCGAGCCGGCGCGGCCCGCGACCTGATCCGCGAAGGGGAAACCGGATTCACGTTCGACCCCACGAGCTCTGGGGGCCTGGAGCAATCTCTCGAGCGGCTCGCCTGCGACCCCGGGTTGTGCCGGCGCATGGGGGAAGCCGCGCAGCGGCTCATTCTCACGCGCGACCAGGCGTACTACGCCGAGCGTCTGGTGGACGCCGTGCAGTTGGCGCTCACGCAGGACCGGCATCGGGGCCGGGCCCGTCCCGCGTAGCCCTTACGCCGGCCGAATCGGGCGTCCGACGGACGTCAGTCGCTGGCCGTACCAGGCGTCGTAGAACTTGCGATGCTCCCCCCCGAGGATCGCCGACCACCATTCCTTGTTCTCCACATACCACGTCACCGTGGCGGCGAGCGCCGGTCGGAACTCGTGGCGCGGCCTCCAGCCCGTGTGGACGCGCAGCTTCGTCGCGTCGAGCGCATAGCGGCGGTCATGGCCGGGACGGTCGGCGACATACCTGATGCGGCTCGAGTCTGCGGCCAGCTCGGCGAGGATCAGATCGACGACCTCCCGGTTCGTCAGCTCCACGCCGGCGCTGATGTTGTAGACCTCGCCCACGGATCCCTTTTCCAGGAGCGTCAGGAGCGCCCGGCAGTGATCCTCCACATGGATCCAATTCCTGACGTTGAGGCCGTCGCCATACAGAGGCAAATCCCGCCCCTGGATCGCGTGCGTGATCATCAGCGGGATCAGCTTTTCCGGAAACTGGTAGGGCCCGAAGTTGTTTCCAGAGCGGGTGACGAGCACCGGCACCTCGAAGGTCCCGAAGTAGGCGACCGCCAGCAGGTCGCCCGCCGCTTTGGATGCGCTGTAGGGAGAGCTGGGCCGCACGGGGAAGTCCTCGGTGGCCTGCTGCCCGGGCGGAATCGAGCCGTACACCTCGTCCGTGGATACGATCACAACCCGGTCCACCCGCCCGACCCGCGCGGCTTCCAAAACGCACTGCGTCCCCTGCACGTTGGTGCGGAGAAACGGGTCCGGACCCGCGATGGAGCGGTCCACGTGACTCTCCGCGGCGAAGTGGATCAGGGCTGCGGTGGGCTCCCCGCACAGTGAATTCAGGAGATCCCGGTCGCACACGTCTCCGCGAATGAGCTCATAGCGCGGGTCTCCCGCGATGTCCTTGAGATTCGCCAGATTCCCGGCATAGGTGAGCAGGTCGAGGTTGACGACGTTGCAAGACGGTCGCTCCCTGAGGAGCAGCCGAATGAAGTTGGATCCGATGAATCCGGCTCCTCCGGTGACGATGTACCGAGGGGGGGGCACTGTGATCATGCCTCGCGCGGCTTCCATTCGCGAACGGCCGCGGCGACCTCGAACAGGCCGTCGGCCGTGCCCGCGTCACCCCAGAAGCCCGTCAGCACGCCGTGAGCCAGTTGGCCGCGCCGGGCGTACACGTTGTTCACGTCCGAGATCTCGAGCTCCCCCCGACCGGATGGGGAGATCGTCTCGATGACCTGCCACACGCTCGGCCGATAGAAGTACACGCCCACGACCGCCAGGTCGGAGCTCGGTTGGGCGGGCTTCTCGACGATCTCCACGACGCGCCCCGCGTCGTCGAAGCTCGGCACGCCGAAGCGCTCCGGGTCACGCACGCGCCGGAGCAGGACCATCGCTTCCTCGTCCGAGGCCAGGAACCGTGCCGCAAACGGGGCCAGCGAGTCTTCCAGGATATTGTCGCCCAGGATGACGCACATCGGAGCGTCGGCCACGTGCGCCCGGGCGCACGCCAGCGCCGCCGCGATCCCGTTTTCGCCATTTTGCGTGGCGAATGACAGCCGATCGAAGCCCAATTCCCGCCCGTCGCCGAGCAACTCCTGGACCTCCGCGGGCTCCCGGCCGCCGACAACGACGCACACTTCACGGATGCCCGCACTGCGCAGCGAGGCCAACGGGTAGTAGATCATGGGCCGATCGTACACGGGCAGTAGATGCTTATTGACGACCCGCGTCATGGGGAGAAGGCGTGTGCCCCTGCCGCCGGCCAGGATCACGCCACGCAATGGGCCCATCGAGCTCACGCCGGTCACCGAGACGATCCGAAGGCGTAGCTCTGGTCATCCCGGAACGCGACCCCCCCGCCCCCGCCTCCGCCCCCGCCCCCGCTTCCTGCGCCCACCGGATTCACGGGATCGCCTTCTCGCGCATATCCCAGTGATTCGAGGAGGTCGAGCAACTGGCGCCGGTCCACCCCGCGATGCACCTCCAGTACCAGCCTGGGCGTGAACTCGCGCAGCACGCCGGCCATTCCCTGGAGCGTTTCGATCTCCATCCCCTGCACATCGATCTTGACGCCGTCGATACGCGACTCGCCTTCGCAGAGATCCCTCCAGATCGAGTCCAGGCGGACCGTCAGCACGGTCTCGAGCCGACGGCCGTCCGCGTCGACCGTGCTGTCAGCCATGCCGCGTTCGAGAGGCAGG
>DATDFP010000360.1:0-2845 GCA_036522535.1 Gemmatimonadales bacterium | reverse complement strand
GCCGCAACGTGACCGGCTTCTCCAGGTCGCCCCCCGAGAGCGTGAGCTTGTCCGCCCGCAGCTTCATCCCGTACACCTGCCACACGCCGTCCCCGAGCGTAATCCACAGGCTGTCTCCGACCACGCGCCAGCGCGCCACCTGGTCGCCGAACTGAGCCGAGCTGTCGCTGCGCACCATGATGTGCCGGATCTCGTCCTCGGTCTTCGCCTCCCAATTCCCCTCGAGGTGCGGCCGGCTCTGGGCGTACACCCCGGAGCCGGCCGCGCACAGCCACGCGCAGGCGACGTACGCCGCAGCGGGGACGCGCGTCACGCCCCTGCGGGGGGAGGGGGGGAAGGCGACTTGGGCACGACGGAGGCGCGCTCGTCGCGCAGCACCGCCACCTGTCCCTCCCAGCGGCCCATCATCCGCACGAACGCGGTCGCCAGCTCGGGGTCGAACTCCGTTCCGGACCGTTCCTCCAGGTAGGAGAGCGCCCGCGCCTGGGACCAGGCCGGCCGGTATGGCCTATCGGTGCGCAGCGCGTCGTACACGTCGCACACGTGGACGAGCTTGCTCGCGCGATGGCAATCTCGTCGGACCGCGAGCGTGGGATAGCCTCCGCCGTTCAGCATGATGTGGTGCTCGTAGGCCACGACGGCCTGGAGCTCGAGCGCCTCTTCGGATTGCAGGATGATCCGCGCGCCCTCGGCGGGGTGCTGGTTCATGAGGGCACGCTCTTCGTCGGTGAACTTCCCGGGCTTGGTGAGGACCTCGAGCGGGATGCGCACTTTGCCGAGGTCGTGCAGCAGCCCGGCGATCCCGAACGCCCGCACGTCCCGCGCGCCGAGCCCGAGGTCTTCGGCCAGCGCCATGGTGAGCACGGCGACGTTCATTCCGTGCGTGGTGGTGTACTGGTCGAACTCCTTCAGCTGCAGCAGCGGGATCACCATATGCTGCCCCGCGTGCATCGCGACCGACAGCGACCGGACGACCGCTTCGGCCTCGGGCAGGGGGAGGACGCCGCGGGTCTTGACCTCCTGCTGGAACCAGCGGACCGTGTCAGCTTCCTCGCCCAACGAGTAGGAGATCGTGGCCGTGGGGAACGGCGCCTGCTCCACCTCGCCGCGCACGCCGACTGCGCCATAGCGGATGCCCGTCGGCCGCATCTGGCGCGCCTCCGAGGTATCGATCGCGGACAGGGTCAGGCGGGCCAGCACCTCGTCGAGAAAGCCCTCGAACTCGTCGCGCCCCACGCGGTCCTCGAACTCGAGCCGCTGGATGCCCGCTTGAGCGAGCCGCTGCGACCAGTCCCATGACTTCAACTCGCGCAGCGGCATTCGGCCGTAGACGATCTCCTCGCCGAGGAACGTGAAGAGGGGGTGCGGCGTGTCGGCCTGGAGCTCGTGCAGCTCCCGGTACGCCGCGTCGATCGCCCGCCCGCGCGCCGGATGGCCGTCGGCGTAGAGGGCCATCGCGGCAAGGGCCTGCGCGAACGTGGTGAGGAAAGCGACGGGATCGCTCACCGGCTCGCGACCGTGGGGTCGGTGGCGAGGCGAATCTCGGGGTCGCTCGACGCGGCCGCGCGCGCGAGGGTCGCCCGCGCCCGCGGATCGGCGCCCCACCCGTACGCCAGGGCCGTCAGGGCCACGAGCAGTTCGGGCGACTTGGGCGGCAGCTTTTCCCTCCCGAGGAAGGACCGGCCGCCCGACGTCAGCCGTAGCAGCGTTTCGAACGCCTCGGGCGCCCCCGAACAGCCGAGCAGCCGGATCGCGAGCACGCGCAGGTCGGGGGGGATCTCCCGATCGGTCGCGCGACTCACCACGAGAGGCAACGCGGCATCGGGCACGGATTGCAACGTCACCAGGAGCGAGAGCGCGAGGCGCAGGGTGCGCGGATCCTCGTCCTTGAGCGCGGTGATGAGCGCCTGCTCGCGCTCGGCCGGCAGCCTGAGTTGCAGCTTCAGCGCCTGCCAGCGAACGCGCGCATCGGCGTGGAGGGTCAGACGCGCCGGCGAAAAACCGTCCGGGACGGCGGGGAGGTCCTCGAGCAGCGCCAGCAGGTTGCGCGTAAAGTACCAGCGCTCGTCGTCCAGCCGCGCAACCACCATCGGCGCGATCCCACTGCCGAGCCGCGCGAGCTGGCCCAACAGCCCGCGGCGCGTGCTGCGCGACTCCGCGACCGCCAGCGCGTCGAGGAGCGGCTCTGCGGCACGGACGCCCACCCGCGGCACGAGCCCGTCGAGGATCGCGAAGTCCACGGGCTCCTTCGCGACGAGGCGCCGCACCATGTCCGGCGTGGCGATGCGCTCCCACACGGCGCCGGAGGCCGCCTGATCCGGAGGGAGCTGACGCAACACTTCGAGCAACGGCAACAGCTTCGCCTCCTCAACGAGCCGGTCCACCGCCGCCAGGGCGCGCGGCCCGACCGTCTCCACCTCGAGCGCCATCGCGACCACCCGCTCCGGCTCGGCCAGGCTCTCGGCCGCCGGCGACGACACGAAGAGCGGGGGCGCCCGCGACATGCGCTGCAGCGCGGCGCTGTAGGCCTCGGGGTTCGGGTCGGCCAGCGTCCAATCGCGGAGCAACCGCTGGACCTGCTCGCGCAGCGCAGTGTCCGCCTGGGGACGCGCCTGTTCAGACCCCGCCTCGGCATGTGCGGCGAGCTTGGACAACATGCGGACCAGGGAATGCGAGATGGTCTGGTGCGAAGTCTCGGCCGCGGCCTTGACGATCTCGAGCACGGCGTCCACCGCCATCCCGCTGGCCGCGTCGGCCACGAACCGACGCCGCTGGCCCAGGTCGCCCCCCATTTGGACGAGTCGCCGCAATGTCTCGGGCTTGAGCGAGTGGATCAGCCGTGAGA